>NZ_JBVAYG010000004.1:0-212830 GCF_055413365.1 Pseudaeromonas sp. HNCC25DJ182
CGTGCATTGCACGGCCTTTTTGTTTTAGTGACCGGAGCTATTGCTTATTCATTAATGCTTTTGTGCAATTTGACCGCTGCTTGCGAGCTCTTGCGCAGACGGATGTTGAGCATCTCCACGGCCAGTGAGAATGCCATGGCAAAGTAGATGTAACCCTTCGGTATATGCAGATCGAAGCCTTCGGCGATCAAAGCCACACCGACCAGGATCAGGAAAGAGAGTGCCAGCATCTTGATGGTGGGGTGGTTGTCCACAAAATCACCAATGGCTTTGGCGGCAAACATCATGACACCGACAGCGATCATGATAGCCAACACCATCACAGGGACGTGGCTGGCCATGCCGACAGCCGTAATCACAGAGTCGAGGCTGAAGACGATATCCAGAATGGCGATCTGCACCAGCGTGGCCATGAATCCATGGGCTGCTCCTGTTTTAGCGCTGGACTCCTCTTCATCACCTTCCAGACTGCCATGGATTTCATGAGTACTCTTGGCCAGCAGAAATAGGCCCCCGATGATCAGGATCAGGTCCCGTCCGGATATGGCCTCGTCAAACATGCTGAACAGCGGCGAAGTCAGGCGCATGACCCATGCCAGCGAGAGCAGGAGCAGAACCCGAGTGACCATGGCGCCCGCCAGACCCAGTACACGAGCACGTTGTCGCTGGGCGGGGGGGAGCTTACCGACTAAAATTGAGATAAAAATAATGTTGTCGATACCGAGGACGATTTCGAGCAGGGTCAGCGTGGCCAGCGCCATCCAGGCGCTGGGATCCAATAACCATTCAAACATGAGCAGATCCTGTAGTGGTGGTATTTAACGGGCTGATGACATCGCATCCTAGAGCCCATAACAAAGATGCCAAGTCTACCAGTCTGGCTGAAGAGAACAACTGCCGTCAGGTGGCCGTTAGACGCAAAAAAATAATGCCGATAGGCGTTGGTAACTGGTAAAAAATGTATGACTGAGGCAGTATTTGCGCCTTCGGCCCGATTACCCTTCCGGCCGTGCTGATTCGCCTTATCCCTGGCGCTATACAAGTGATCGGAACCATGAACATATTTGAATTTGAACAGCTGTTGCTTGCGCAGATTGATAACTTGGTGGCCAATGGTTCTGATGATGAACTGTTTGCCAGCGGCTATCTGCGAGGTCATATTTCACTGGCGGTTGCCAACTGTGAAATGCATGGCCGGACTCATACCCGCGATGTGGAAATGAGCGTGTTGCGTGGATTGCAACAGGCCTGCCTCAATGGGGAATTGCAGGACGCAGATCAGAAGCTGGTTGAGGCGATGTGGCAACGTTTGTTGTCACAAGTTGCGCGCTGACCAAGCTTTCCTGACAAACAAAAAGCGGGCTTAAATGCCCGCTTTTTGTTTAGGCTGGAGTGGCCGTGAGTCGGGCGATGGCCTGATCGGTGACATCATAGATCAGAATGGCCAGATGCTGGATCTCGCCGGTGAAATCCGGCAACGGCATGATGGTGATGTTCTGATACATGTGTGTAGCGGTTCCCGTGATGGGGCGATAGTTGGAAAAATGAAACAGGAAGGGGCGCTGCTCCCAGCTGATAAATGCTTTATTGTTCAGGGTCTTGACCATATTCAATTTTCGTTCAAGCCAAACCCGGTCGAGTTCTGGGTAGAGCTCGAACAGATCCTTGTCTTTGACTTCATAGCTTAACCGGCTGCTATGACTCTCCATGAAGCCATTCCAGACCTGGATGCGATTGTCTGTATCCAGCACGACCAGTCCGACTTCAAGATTTTGGATGATATTCATCAACCAGTGAAACTCTCTGATTTCCATCGCTGTCGCCTCACATCAGATGCAGGATCTTGTTGTTCATGAATTGAATTGAATCTTCGGTGAAGAGCAGTAACAGATCACATTGCACCTGATGATCCCGGATCTTGTAGTTGATTTCGATGGCCAATGTTCGACGCCAGCGATGGCGGTTAGCCTGGATCAACTCTTCGATGGGCCTGTGCTGCCCGAGCACCACCGGGTGGCCCTGGCTGAAGGGTGTATCCAGCTGAGTGGCAAAACCGCGCAAAAAAGCGCCGATCAGCACGTTGGACATGTCCATCAATAGCTCTAATTCGACACTTTTGGTGACCGGGTTGGTATGTCCCATCAGTTTGGCTAGGTCGGTGAAGCTGGAGTCATGAAATAGAACCAGCGCTTCCCCCGCGATGCCTGCGCCGATAAAGCCCTGACATACCGCCGAGAGGGTGCCGGAGCCGGCGGCTGAATTCAGCGCCATATGCAATTCGCTGACTTCAAGGACATTGACGTTGGGGATCGGCAAGATCACGAAACCACCTAGCATACGAGCCAGCAGATTAGCCGCCTGACCCATGGCCACGTTCGCCAGCTCCTGATAGACATCCCGAGCCTCGACGGTGAGGTTGACGCCACCTTGGGTAGTGAGTTCGGTATGACCGGGCTGGTAGAGATCCAGTCGTAGCAACAGCGCCAGAATATCTTCGCCACTGCAAGGTTTTTTGATGAAATCCAGAGCCCCGAGCTCCAGCACCTGGCGACGGGCTTCGGGTTGAATATCGCCGGAAACGACAACCACTTTGGTGCGAACTTCTTGTTCCTTGAGCGCTTGCAGTACCTGATATCCATCCATGATGGGCATGGTCAGATCGAGGAAGACCAGATCGCCATGGCCGCTCAGGATTTGCTCCAGACCCTGCTGGCCATGTTCGGCAAAATGCAGGGTGACGGGCCAATCATTCGGTAGGGCGCGAGCCATTTGCTTGCGGGCAAATGCGGAGTCATCACAGATTAATACATTCAACGCCACTCTCCCGGCATGTTAGCAAGATGTTTCCAACAGAGTATAAGAGCTAGTTGGTGGAACGACTGTTTAAAGAATCTGCGGATCGTCATTCCACAGCGATTCTTTTTGCAAGCCTTGCTCTTGCTCACATTCGAAGGCGCTTGGGTGGATGGATGGCTTGCAGTACATTAGCGGTAGCTAAAGGAGATCCTATGACCATGAATAGTACTATCGAGTTGATCTGCCGCCATGCGTCGGTTCGCCACTTCACCGCACAGCCTATCGATCTGGAGCAACGCGAGGCCATACTGCAAGCTGCCCGAGCGGCTTCCAGCTCCAGCTTTTTGCAACTGGTATCGATCGTGCGCATGACGGACCCAGCCTTGCGACAACAGTTAGCACATCTGGCAGGCGAGCAAGCCTACGTTGCGACGGCTGCCGAGTTCTGGGTGTTTTGCGCCGATTTTCAGCGGAACTACCAGATTGCTCCAGACGCTAAACTTGGGTTTGCCGAACAGTTGTTGATGGGCTGTATCGATACCGGTTTGATGGCGCAAAACGCGTTGACGGCCGCTGAATCGTTGGGATTGGGTGGCGTCTTGATCGGCGGGTTGCGTAATCATCCCGTCGAGGTGACTGCTTTACTTGGATTGCCGCCCCACGTCATTCCTCTGTTTGGTCTATGCCTGGGGCATCCTGCCATCCCGAGCGAAATCAAACCCCGGTTACCGGTTTCCTTGATGTTCCATGAAAATCACTATCCGGTCGAACTGGATCGGGCGGCATTGGCTGAATACGATGCCACTATGCAACACTATTACGCCAGACGTAGTTCCCATGCCAAGCAGCAGAACTGGAGCGGACAAATTCGCGCCATTCTGGGTAAGGAGAGCCGTCCCTTCATGCTGGCGTATCTGCAAGGGCAAGGATTTATCACTCGCTAATTGCCACCGTTTGATCGCCTATTAGCTCTGTGATTGCTCTGACAGGGCGCGGGGTTTTTGCTATTCTGCCTCGCCTCTGTCTTGCGGGAGTTCTTCATGCGCCCTTTTTCCTGGCTATCGCTATTTCTGATTGCAATTTATTTTGTCTACGGCGCTTATGTGCCTTTTTGGTCCCTCTGGTTGGAATCAAAGGGGATCTCCGCGGAGCAGATCGGGCTGTTGATTGGCTTGGGTCTTGGCATCCGCTTTGCCGGTAACCTGCTGATTATGGGGCGGGCTAATCGTGCCACTTTATTGATCCCGACTTGTCGTTATCTGGCTGTTTTAAGCCTGCTCTGCTACCTGGGCTTTTACTGGGTCGATGGTTTCTGGGCTCTGTTGGCATTGATGCTGCTAGCAAACTTCATTTATCCCACCTTGCTACCGCTGAGCGAGGCACTGGCGGCGCGGATGATGCTGCAGGTCAAGCTGGATTACGGCAAGGTCAGACTGTGGGGCTCGGCGGCGTTTATCGTCGGGTCGACGCTGGTCGGTGCCTTGGTCCAGCATTACGGCGCTAGCTGGGTATTGCATGCCATGATCTTGGGCTTGCTGCTGCTGACCGGGTTAAGTTGGTTACCGATGACCCCGGCACCACAGGATGCGCCGTCTAGCGGCAACAAAATCGGCTTCCGCTCCTTGCTGACGGATAGGTCGTTTCTGATCTTTTTGTTGGTTGTCTCCTTGCTGCAGGGCAGTCATGCCGCGTACTACGGATTCAGTGCCTTGTACTGGAAAGCCCATGGTTATGCCGAAAATGTGATTGGTTACCTGTGGGCGCTGGGGGTCATGGCCGAGATCGGGATGTTTGCGCTCAGTCGCCGTCTGCTCAAAGGATTCAGTTATCAGCAACTGTTCTTCATCGGTGGGCTGGGGTGTGTGCTGCGTTGGACCTTATTGGCCAACACCACCGAATTGGCCTGGTTATTGGTCGCCCAGCTGCTGCATGCGGTGACCTTTTGCGTCAGCCACTTGGGTGCAATTCGATACATGACCCAGCAATTACCCGCCGAGCAGGTGATCCCGGCGCAGACGTTATATGCGGCATTTCCCGCCGGCGTCGTAATGGCTCTGTTGACGGCGGTAGCAGGTTTCGGCTACCAGCAGGTGCAAGGCGAGGTGTTCTGGTTAATGGCGATGCTGGTGGTGCCCGTGTTCTTTATCCGGGTGCCGAAGCGGTTCATGATCCAGGGCTGAGCACTGCGGAGATAAAAATTGGCCGCTTGCGGCGGCCAATGTTGAAAACTCAAGATGGCCACCCTCGGGTGGCCATTGGATTATTTGCTGTGTCGCTCGCGCAGACGGGTGACGACATCGGCCAGTTGCAGGCCTTCGTTTTGTAGCAAGACCGTCAGATGATAGAGCAGGTCCGCCGACTCGTTGATCAGCTCTTCCCGATCCTTCGCCATGGCGGCAAGTGCCACTTCCACACCTTCCTCGCCAACTTTCTGTGCGATGCGCTTAGTGCCCTTGGCGTACAGACGAGCTGTGTAGCTGGATTCCGGATCGGCACTCTTGCGAGCGGCCAGGATCTGCTCCAGCTCGGCGAGAAATCCGAGCGGTGGTAGCGGATGGCCATCGAAGCAGCTCACAGTTCCCTTATGACAGGTTGGGCCAATCGGCTCGGCGGCAATCAGCAGACAATCCTGATCACAATCTGTGGTGATAGCGCGCAGCTGCAAGAAATGGCCTGAACTCTCGCCTTTGGTCCACAACCGCTGTTTAGTGCGGCTGAAGAAGGTGACATGGCCGCTGGCCAGAGTTTGACTCAAGGCTTCAGCGTTGACAAACCCCTGCATCAGCACTTCACCACTGGCAACGTGTTGGACTATGACCGGCATCAGGCCGTCTACTTTGTTCCAGTCGAGGGTACTTGCATCAAATGGCACGGAATTAGTCACGGATCTGCACTCCTTGGTTACGCAGATAAGCTTTCAGCTCGGGGATAGGGATGATGCCCTTGTGGAACACAGAGGCCGCCAGAGCGCCATCCACATCGGCCTGCATGAAGGCATCGCGGAAATGCTCCATCTCGCCGGCGCCCCCCGAAGCAATCAATGGCACCCGGCACAGGCTGCGGATCAGTTTTAACTGTTCCAGATCATAGCCTTTACGCATGCCGTCCTGGTTCATCATATTCAGCACGATTTCACCGGCACCGCGCTTTTGTACCTCGGTCACCCATTCCGGGGTGGTCCACTGGGTGATGCGGGTGCGGCTCTCATCGCCGGTATACTGTTTGACCTGGTAGTGACCGGTGTCAGCATCGAAGTAGGAGTCAATCCCCACGACCACGCACTGTACACCGAAACGTTCAGCCAGCGCCGTGATGAGGTTGGGGTCTGCTAGTGCAGGGGAGTTGATAGATACTTTATCGGCTCCAAATTCCAGAATACGTCGTGCATCCTCGACACTCTTGATGCCGCCTGCGACGCAGAAGGGGATATCGATCACCTCGGCAACCCGGCTGACCCAACTCTTGTCGACCACCCGGGCATCGGAGGAGGCGGTGATATCATAAAACACCAGCTCGTCGGCACCCTCTTCGGCATAGCGTTTAGCCAGCGGGACTATATCACCCATCACCTCATGGTTGCGAAACTGTATCCCCTTGACGACGACGCCATCTTTCACGTCCAGGCAGGGAATTATGCGTCTTGCCAGCATGCGATAGCCTCCTCGGCAGTGAATTTGCCCTCCAGCAGGGAGCGCCCCAGGATCACCCCGCCGACGCCAGATCCCTTGAGCGCCTCGATATCGGCAATACCGCCGATGCCGCCGGACGCCTGGAAACTCACCTGCGGGTACTGTGCCGCCAGGGACTGATAGAGCGCGACATTGGACCCCTGCAGGGTGCCATCGCGGCTGATATCGGTGCACAGGACATGAGTGAGGCCGGCCGGTAAAAAGCGCTCGATCAGATCCTCGATGGTGACACCACTGTCTTGCTGCCAACCGGCTACCGCGATCTTGCGGCGGCCATCGGCGTCAATGTTGACATCCAGCGCCAGTACAATCTTGTCGGCCCCATATTTTGCCATCCAGCCCATCACCAGCTCGGGGCTCTTGACGGCAGTGGAGCCGACTACCACTCGATTGGCGCCAGCATCCAGCAGGTCTTTGACATCTTGCTCGCTACGGACACCACCGCCAATCTGCACGGGTGCACGGGTGTTTTTGAGCAACTCGCGGATCACCGTGAGCTGCCGCTGGGAGGCATCTTTAGCGCCATCCAGATCAACCAGATGCAGTTGGGTGGCGCCAGCCGCGACGTAGAGATCAAACCGCTCCTGAGCCGAGGCTGTGTATTCAGTTTTCTGGCCATAGTCGCCTTGATAGAGGCGCACCACCTTGCCGTTAATCAGATCAATTGCCGGAATAATCATGGCTACCTCTTAAAGCTCAAGGAAATTCTGGATCAAACGCGCGCCGCTCTTGCCGGAGCGCTCGGGATGGAACTGGGCTCCGAGGAAGTTATCCTTGCCCACCACAGCGGTAAAAGGCCCGCCATAGTTGCAAGTGGCCAGCGTCGCGGCTGTTACTTCCAGGGCATAGGAGTGCACAAAATAGAAGTAACTACCGCTGGGGATCCCCTTGAACAACGGATGAGAGCCATCGTGCTCGACCTGATTCCAGCCCATGTGCGGTAAGCGCAAATCGCCGACCTGCATTAGTTTGACCTTACCCGGCACGATCCCCAGACAATCGATATCGCTTTCGCCACCCATGTGCTCTTCCGAGGCCTGGGCCAGCATTTGCATTCCCAGACAGAAGCCGAGTAGCGGTTGCTTGGCATCGCGCACCAGCTCGACCAGGTCGCGCTCGTGCAGATTGTGCATGGCGGCGCGAGCCGTGCCGACACCGGGCAGGATCAGCTTGTCGGCGCTACGAATATCGGTGGCCTCCTTGCTGACCTTGGCGTTGACGCCCAGCCGTTCAATGGCCATTCGCACCGAGGAGAGGTTGGCGCAGCCAGTATCTATGATGATCAGTTTTTGCGGTGCCAGCATGATGTTACAAGACTCCCTTGCTGGAAGGCAGTTCGGTGCCCTCTACCCGGATAGCCTGCCGCAGGGCACGGCCAAAGCCTTTGAACAGCGCCTCGACCTGATGGTGGGTGTTGCCAGCACTCACCGACAGGTGCAGGGTGATCGCCATCGCATCGGAGAGAGAGCGGAAAAAATGTGGCACCATCTCGGTCGCCATTTCACCCACCATGTCACGGCCAAACTCGGCATCGCAACGGAACTGGAAGTAGGGACGACCGGAGAGATCCAGTGCGGCCGTGACTTCCTGCTCGACCAGTGACTCCGGGAAGGCGTCGACCCGGGCCTGGACTTCATCCATCGCCAGCACGAAACCGAAGCGGCCGATGCCACGCTTGTTGCCCAGAGCCTTCTTCAAGGCTTCGCCCAAGGCCAGACCGACATCCTCCACCGTGTGGTGATCGTCAATATGCAGATCACCCTTGACGGCCAGTTGCAGACGGAAACCGGCATGGGTCGCAATCTGATCCAGCATGTGATCGAAGAAGCCGATGCCGGTGCTGATTTGGTTGCCGCCGCTGTGGTCCAGATCGACGGTAGCCTGGATCTCGGTTTCCTTGGTGTTGCGGATCACGGTGGCGTTGCGGCCTTGGCCCAGTAGCCGATCCCGGATGTGATTCCAGTTACAACTCACTGGATTATATTGAATTCCAGTGATGCCCATGTTTTCGGCCAGTTGCACATCGGTGATGCGATCGCCGATCACGTAGCTGTTGGCGTGATCCAGCTTGCCGGCTTGTAACAGCGGTTTGACCAAGCCCAGTTTCGGCTTACGGCAGGTGCAATCCTCATGGGGAAAGTGCGGGCAGATCAGCACATCAGCCCAGTGCACGCCCTGGGATTCGAAGATGTGCATCATCAGATCCTGGGGCGGCTGGAAGTTCTCCAGCGGCAGGCTGGCAGTACCCAGACCATCCTGATTGGTGACCATGATGAGTTTGAAACCGGCGGCTTGCAGCTCGCGCAGCACCGGGATCACCATAGGCTCGAAGCGTAACTTGTCGAGACGGTCGACCTGCTTGTCGGTAATAGGCTCCTCAATCAGGGTGCCATCCCGGTCGATGAATAGAATGCGTTCCTTGTTCACCATCTTCTCCTTGCCGTTACAGGCTTTTTAGCACATCGAGCACGGCGGCCATTTCGGCTTCATCACCGATGGTGATGCGTACACTCTCTTCGAGCATGGGCTTGGTGCCAAAGTCCCGCAGTATGATCCCGGCATCGACCATGGCCTGGAACAACCGGGAGCCACTTTCGAAGCGCGCCAGCAGGAAGTTGCCGTGGTCATCGAAGACTTGTTTGACGCATGGTTGTTTGAGCAGTTCGGCCTTCAGTTCAGCCTTGAGACGGTTCAACCACAGCACCCGTTGGCGCATGGCGTCGAGTCCGCGATCCGACAATGCCTGGGCGGCAATCTGGGCTACCGGCTCCGGGATCGGGTAGGGTGCTATCACCTTGAGCAGCAAGCTGATCACTTCCGGATGGGCGATGGTAAAACCACAGCGCAGCCCGGCCAGGGCAAAGCCCTTGGACAAGGTTCGCGTGATCACCAGATTGGGATAGCTCTTGATCAAGTCAACCATAGTAAATTGCGGACAGAACTCGATATAGGCTTCATCCACCACCACGATACTCTTGCCGACGGTGGCATCGAGAATGGCCAACAGCTTATCCCGTTGCAGTACCGTGCCGGTCGGATTATTGGGTGAGCAGAAGAACAGCACCTTGATAGGCTTTCCCTGCTGCAGAGTATCGAGGATCGCGGTTACATCGGGTTGAAAATCAGGCAGCGGTGGCAGAGTCCGCATGCCGACGCCACAGGTCTCGGCGCTGATGCTGTACATGCCATAGGTCGGCGGGCAGAACAGGATCTCTTCTTGCCCCGGTTCACAGAAGGTGCGGATCAGCAGTTCAATCGCTTCATCCGAACCCCGGCTGATCAGCACCTGGTTTGGCTCGACGCCGGCATAGGCAGCATAGCGGCTCAATACTTCCGGTGGTTGGCATTCCGGATAGCGATTCAGGCGACTGCAATCGAGTTGGTACTCTTCACTCTTCGGAGATTCGTTGGCATTGAGGAAGATATGTCCTTTACCACCGATCCGACGAGCCGACAGGTAGGGGGTCAGATCCTGAACGCGCTGGCAGGCCAGCTGGGTCAGATAGGTTGGAGCTGGAGTTTGGGTCTTGGTGCTCATGCCTGTTGCTCCTGACGGATCACATCCATCCGAATGGTGACGGCGCGCTTGTGGGCGTCCAGGCCCTCGGCATCGGCCATGGTGGTGACGGTATTTGCCAAGCCTTGCAACCCTGTGGCGCTGAGCTCCTGTACCGTGTAACGGCGCTGGTAATCGGCCAAACCGAGACTCGAGGCCGTACGAGCATACCCGTAGGTTGGCAAGGTGTGGTTGGTACCACTGGCATAATCACCAACGGACTCCGGAGTCCAGGCTCCCAGGAAGATAGAGCCAGCGTTTTCCAGACGTCGCAAGAGTTGTCGTGGCTCCCGGGTCTGGACGATCAAATGCTCGGGCGCATAGTCATTGGAGATGATGCATGCTTGGGGCAAATCATCACAGATGATGGTCAAGCTGGAGGCCAGTGCCTTGCTGGCGATCCCGGCGCGGCTCAGTTGCTTGAGTTGCTGCTGCAATTGGATCTCCACCTGTTCTGCCAGGGTGACACTCGGGGTGACCAGGACGACTTGGGAATCCGGGCCATGCTCGGCCTGAGAGAGCAGATCGGCGGCGACAAACGCCGGATTGGCGGTCTCATCGGCAATGACCAGCACTTCGGAAGGACCAGCCGGCATATCGATGGCGGCCCCGCGAAAATCCATGCTGACCTGACGCTTGGCTTCCGTGACCCAGGCGTTGCCCGGGCCGAAGATTTTATCGACCTTGCTGACCGTATCTGTGCCATAGGCCATAGCGGCGATGGCCTGGGCTCCACCCATGGTGTAGATTTCGCTGACGCCACACAGGTGAGCGGCATAGACGATTTCATCGGCAATCGGCGGTGGTGAACAGAGCACCACTTTGCGGCAACCGGCGATCTTGGCCGGTATAGCCAGCATCAGGACTGTGCTGACCAGGGGGGCGCTGCCGCCGGGAACATATAGGCCGACCCGACTGATGGCGTGAGTGTGCAATTCACAGCGCACACCCGGCTGTGTATCCAGAGCCAGAGACACACTCTGTTGTGCCTCATGAAAGGTGGCAATGTTGCGATAGGCATGGCCGATGGCGTCTTTCATCGGCGGCGTCACCCGCTCGCAGGCCTCGGCAATAGCCGCGGCACTGAGCAGTATGTTGCCATCGACAACCCGGTCGAACGCGGCCGTGTACTCCTTGAGTGCCTTATCGCCTTCACAACGAATACGACAGATGATGTCGCTGACGGTGCTGCTGATATCATCGGCGCCACTCATGGCCGGACGCGTCAGCAGCTGACGCCGTTCGGCTGGGTTCAGATCATTCCAGTTCACAGTACGCATCGAACAGCCCCTTATTCCATCATCTTTTCAATCGGCAGAACCAGAATGGAGCTGGCACCGAGGGCCTTGATCTTCTCCATGGTTTCCCAGAACAAGGTTTCGCTAGAAACCACATGCAGGGCAACATGATTGGTATCACCAGCCAGATTCATGATGGTGGGGTTTTCGGCGCCCGGCAGCAGGGCGCTGATTTCAGCCAGCTTGTCTTTGGGCGCGTGCAGCATGATGTATTTGCTTTCACGGGCTTGCAGCATGCCTTGCAGACGCGGCATCAGCTTGTCGATGACAGCCTGTTTTTGCGCATCCAGGGAATCAGAAGCCTGGATCAGGGTCGCTTTGGAGCGATAGATCACCTGAACTTCTTTCAGACCATTGGCTTCGAGGGTGGCACCGGAGCTGACCAGATCGCAAATGGCATCAGCCAATCCGGCACGGGGGGCTACCTCGACCGAGCCTGTGAGCATGACGGGCTTGAATTTGATGCCCTGTTCATCAAAAAAGCGCTTGAGCAAGTTAGGGTAAGTGGTCGCGATACGAGCTCCAGCCAGACTGGCCGGGCCATCCCAGACCTGTTCCTGGGGGATCGCCAATGACAGCCGGCAGTCGCCATAATCCAGGCGTTTGAGCTCTTTATAGCCAACGGGCAGTCCCAGCGCCTGACGTTCCAGCATGGTCTCTTCGAGGACGTTCTCGCCGACGATGCCTAGGTCCACGACGCCATCCATCACCAGACCGGGAATATCGTCGTCGCGGACGCGCAGAATATCGATCGGCATATTTTCAACGTGGGCAATCAGGCGATCTTCGCGCAGATTGATCTTCAGACCACAACTCTTGAATAGGGCTTGGGAGTCCTGGCTCAGACGACCGGACTTTTGCATGGCAATGCGTAGACGTTTGGTTTCCATGTATTCCTTTCCTTCTTAAAACAAAAAACCCTCGGAGGTGGTGACCTTCCGAGGGTTTTGCAACTGTGCTCTGGGCCGCTGCTTTGTGGAAGTTCACCTTGTCAGTGTCTTCCAGCAGTCACCCTCCTGAAAGACTATTCCGGATGATGGTGGTGATGGTGATGAATAGTGATCAGAAGTTGACGAATCATAACGGCGATCCAGTTTCCTTGTTCGGCTGGAGCTTCAACATACCGACCCTGTTAAAAATTGCAAGAGGAGAGTGCAGCGGCTATCGGATTATTTGCGGCTTGTTCTGCTGGTTATTTTAAATATGGCAACATCACTACGGGTATACATGGAAATGGCGCTGAGAATAAACTGCATTCACCGCCAGTAGCAGTGAATAAGACTATTCATATTCCTGTGGTCGAGCATGGCTTCATTCTGAATCACGGGTGGAATACTCGTTGCTCCAGCGAGTCATCGGCGCAGAGTGCAATCCGATTTCGCCCCGCTCGCTTGGCCTGATAAAGTGCAGAGTCTGCGCGATGGATCAGTTGCTGCGACGAGTCGCCAGCCTGAAAGCCTGCAATACCGATACTCAGCCCGGTGCCGAGTGCTCGACCGACACCGTGATGGATCCGCTCCATCAGTTGGTGGGATTCCTGGAGTGTCCGGTCGCGGAATATCAGCAAGAATTCATCGCCTCCGTAGCGGCCAAAATGATCCTCGCTGCCCAACTGCTGGCGAATGAAGGCGCAGAGATCACGCAACAGCTGGTCGCCAGCTTGGTGGCCCTGACTATCATTGAGTTGTTTGAAATGATCGATATCAAACATGGCGACACTCAGGGTGTCTGCGGTGTGCCGGAGCTGTGCCATGGACTGCTCCAACTGCTCCAGTATCATCCGGCGATTGTAGATCTGGGTCAGACCATCATATTCCGCCTGAATTTGTAGTTGGGTCAGCAATCGCTGGCGGTCGGTGATATCGCGCAAGATCAGGGCATAACCGATGCAGCGTTGCTGGTTGCCGAGCACGTCATGACGCTGTATTTCAAACCAACGACCGGCCATGACCAGAGTCTGTGGCTCCTGTACGCTCAGAGAGCTGGTCAGTGATGCAAGCTCTATATGTAACTGCTGCAGCGAATCACCATAACTTTGTGTGGAGAGAGCGGGAAATAGTTGCCGGGCCATACGGTTGAAGTCCACCAGACGATGGTAGATATCCAGCACCAGAACCGCGTCCGAGATGTCATCGAATACCTGTCCCCGAGCGATCGGCGTCAAATCGACGAAGCTGTAGCGAAATAGTCCGTAAGCGTAGAGTGGGCCCGTGATCACAAAGCCAAACGGGCTCAGATCAATACCCATGGGGGCCGCGCCAGAGAGATAGATGAGGTAACTGAGCCAGGGGGTCAATGATCCCATCAGAATGACACCGGCCTGGCGGCGATAATAATCGGGTGCCGTATGCCAACTCCGGAAGAAAATCAGGCTGCTGAGCAGTAATGCCAAATTCAGGTACACCACATGTACATAGTACCAGGGACCAAAACCGAGCTGGGTGATGGTCATCTCCAGATGATGAGTGATGGCCATGTGGGCATAGAACAGTTGATGGCTATCATTACTGAAGTGCAGAGCCAGGGTCAGCGCAGAAATACCCAGCAATACGCCAAGCAGAACCAGGGGCGGGTGTCGATGCTGTCGATAACTCAGAGCGGTCGCCATGATGAGCGCCGGAATAAAGGCAATGCCCAGGTATTGCACCCGAAGCCAGTATTTGACCGTTGCCAGGGTGGCGGAGGCCAGCTCCATGCCGTAGCCAAAACTATAAAAACTGACGGCCAGCATCAGCCAACTGAACCAGTAGGCAACCGGATTTCGATGTTGACGGGCGGCCGAGACGCTTAAAACCAGGGTGATCAACGTCGAGACAAAGAGTAACCAGGAACAGGTCGCGAATTCGTTCATGAAACACCTACAGGTCTGTCTATGTCGTGATGCCGGATGAATGTTGCTCTGGAGGCGAGTCGGCCTGGAAGAGAGTGAGAAAAGGTATCATGTATCGCATTAATGACTCCAGTACGGATAGTTCCAGCCGATAATAGAAGTAGGCCCTCTGTTCCCTTTTGCTGGCGCATCGTTGAGGAGGCTGTATGGCTAATCAAGATTTGCTGTTTAGTATCCTTCCTCGGCCCCCGTTAGCACCGGGATCGGGCGACTTTCATCGCGATATCCCGGCCATTCAGAAAGAGCCGGTGACTCCGAAAACCGAAATCCATAAAGATCCGGCGGAGCATTCGCCGCAGGACGAATATCATCCCCGCCATCACCAGCCACCTGCTGAGGATGAGGTCGACGAAGAGGTGGATAACCCGGAAAAGCCAGCCAGTGACGCGCCTCCGGGAACTGGAAACGAACACGTTGATCTCTTTGTCTGATCCGGCTTGGTATTTCGCTTCGTCTTATCCAGACTTTTTCCTATAATCGCCGCCTCGTTTCTCGCTGGATAACACTGTGGGTCATCACTCGACTGTCTCTGACTATTTTGCTGCCGATGGCTTACTGGCGCGGACTCTTTCCGGATTTGCGCCTCGGACATCGCAACGTTTGATGGCGGAGGCGGTGGCAGACACCATTACCGGGGCCGGACAATTGATGGTGGAAGCGGGGACAGGGACCGGCAAGACGTTCGCCTACCTGGTTCCAGCGCTGGCCTCTGGCAAACGGGTCATCATCAGTACCGGATCCAAGGCGCTGCAAGAACAGTTGTATAACCGCGATCTGCCAACCTTGCTGGCGGCCATGGATTATAACCATCCCGTCGCGCTGCTGAAGGGACGAGCCAACTATCTGTGTTTGCATCGCCTGGATCAGCTGCTGGCGACCTCCCATCTGCAGGAGGCCGAAGTGTTGGCCGATCTGGTGCGCGTCAAAACGTACTCGATCAACGCCACCAGTGGGGATGTCGCCGAGATCCCCGAGTTGTTGGAACAAGCCCCCATACTGCCCTATGTCACCAGTACTAATGACAACTGCCTGGGCCGTGAATGTCCGCGTTATGACAACTGCTATTTAGTGCGTGCCCGCCGCAAAGCTATGGATGCCCAGTTAGTGGTGATCAATCACCACCTGTTTTTTGCGGATATGGTGGTCAAGAACACCGGCTTCGCCGAACTGATCCCCGATGCCGATGTTTATATTTTTGATGAGGCCCATCAATTACCGGATATCGCCAGCGGCTATTTCGGCGAGAGTTTGTCCAGTCGTCAGTTGCTGGATGTTG
Organism: Pseudaeromonas sp. HNCC25DJ182; assembly: GCF_055413365.1. NCBI lineage: Bacteria > Pseudomonadati > Pseudomonadota > Gammaproteobacteria > Aeromonadales > Aeromonadaceae > Pseudaeromonas > Pseudaeromonas sp. HNCC25DJ182. Next base: position 15,506 of record NZ_JBVAYG010000004.1, read on the forward strand.
CGCATGAGATACTGTTAGCCCAGCGTGCCGAAGCCGCTGACATGGCCCAGTTGGCGCGTTCGGCCGATGCACTGGAGCTGGCCTGTCGCGAGCAGCGATTGGCGTTCGGCATCGAGCCATCACGGGGTAATTTGCGAGATTGGGTTGGTAATCCGCTGTTTGATCGAACCTTGCAACGTCTCAAGGATGCGCTACGTCTCTGCTACGATGTCCTTAAATTGGCATTAGGGCGGGGAGAACGGCTCGATCACTGTTTCGAGCGTCTGGTTGAGTATCAAGGCAAACTTGAACGACTGTTGCAGACCGAACAATCCGGTGCTGCCTACTGGTTTGATACCACTCGCATCCATTTTTCTTTCAATGTGACGCCATTGTCGATTGCTGACCGCTTCAATAGCGAAGTGATGCGCGCCGGTTGCAGCTGGGTGTTCACCTCGGCCACCTTGACGGTGGGGCATGAGTTTGGTCACTTCAGCCAGCAACTGGGGATCGCACAGGCGCGGCAACTGGTGCTGGACAGTCCCTTTGCCTATGCCGAGCAATCCTTGCTCTGTGTTCCTCGCGGCTTGCCGGATACCGGCTTTGCCCGTCGAGCCACCGAGCTAGCGCAGTTGCTGACGCCGGTGATCAACAAGGTGCCTGGCGGTGTGTTTTTCCTCTGTACCAGTTATCAGAGCATGCGGCAGATTGCCGAGGTGTTGCGCCGGGATGTTGGCCGCCTGGTGTTGCTGCAAGGGGAGGACAACAAGCAACGGTTGTTGTCCCAGTTTGTGGATAACGGCCGAGCCATCCTGGTGGCGACGGCCTCGTTCTGGGAAGGGGTGGATGTGCGCGGGGCAGCGCTGTCGTGCGTGATCATCGATAAACTTCCGTTCACCGCGCCGGATGAGCCCTTGTTGAAGGCGCGGATGGAAGATTGTCGCTTGCAGGGAGGAGATCCCTTTACCCAGTTACAACTTCCGGATGCGGTCATCACCTTGAAGCAGGGCGTCGGACGTTTGATCCGTGATTTTCAGGATCGAGGCGTTCTGGTGCTGTGTGACCCTCGTCTGGTCAATCGTCCCTATGGGGCGACATTTTTGCAAAGTCTTCCTCCCATGCCGCGTTGTCGGGATCTGGCCGCGATCAATCGCTTCTGGCACTACGGCAACGTCGCAGAGAATGGCTCCACGAGCAGCACTGATGCTGCTACCGATAGAGAATCAATGATATGACCAACATTCTGGTATTGGATACCGCGACCGAGGCTTGTTCAGCCGCACTCCTGCATGATGGACAGTCCAGCTTTCAGTATGAGTTAGCGCCACAGGCGCATACACGCAAGATCCTGCCCATGTGCAGCGAGTTGTTGCTGGAGGCCGGATTAGAACTGACGGCACTGGATGCCATCGCCTTTGGCCAGGGGCCAGGCTCCTTTACCGGCGTGCGGATCGGGATCGGCGTGGCGCAAGGCTTGGCATTTGGCGCCCAACGCCTCTTGATCGGGATCTCCAACCTGGCTGCTCTGGCGCAGGGTTGTTGGCGAAGACAAGAGGCTCGCTACGTGGTGGCAGCCATAGACGCGCGCATGGATGAGATCTATTTTGGCGCTTTTGTCGAACAACATGGGGTGATGATGCCATTGTGCGACGAAGAGGTCTTGGCCCCGGAAGTTGCACAGCAAAAAATCAAGGCCCTGCTGGAGCAAAAGCCCGGTCGCTGGTGGGCCTGTGGTACCGGCTTTGCAGCCTATCCGCAGCTACTCGATGCCGAACCAGAGCAGCTTGCACTGGATACGGAGCATTTACCCGATGCCCGGGACATGTTGCCGTTAGCTGTCGCTGCGTGGCAGGAAGGTAAAGGCTGTGCGCCTGAGTTGGCGACTCCCGTCTATCTTCGCGATAAAGTAACCTGGAAAAAATTGCCGGGTCGCGAATAATTAGGTGTAATACCCGGGTGCCTTGAGAGCAGTAGGCGGGAGTTGTCGATGAGCATTGGTGCGCTGGATACCAGTTTACAGCAACTAACTTCGGTTGGTCGGACGGCTGTTGCTCCGGCACGCCCGCCACAAGCTGACGAGGTGGATGAGCAAGCGGCTGGCCGCCAAAGTGCGGCGGGTATTGTCCGGCTTGATGAAGGTGCCGAGCAGGCTGCCGAGCGCCTGAGTTACGATCAACCCTCCGGTTGGCAGGGCAAGGCGACCTTTGCTTACCAGAGTGTGTCCCGCCAGGAAAAACGCGAGCAACTACAGCAAATGCTGCGCGTCGATCTCTACGCCTGATGGTGGCGATTTATGGGGTATCAATGATGCCGTTTCCTGCTGTCAGTCGCGTTGTCCGTCCTAAGAGATTCGTTGCCTTGGCGGTCATCTTCGTCTCTGCCTGTTCTTCGGTGCCGGAGAAGTTAGCTTATCAACCGGAATCTGCCCTGATCGATTATCCGCAAGCGTTGGCTGAGCCAGCAGCGTATCTGGGCAAACCGGTGCGCTGGAGTGGTCTGATTGTCCAGACTCAGGTACAGAAGACAGACAGCGATATCGAAGTGGTTTACTTGCCCCTAAAGGCTAATGGTCAGCCGGTACAACAAGAAGACTCCCCTGGTCGGTTTATCATCCGTGTTCACGGCTTGCTGGATCCCGAGCTCTATGCCAAGGGACGGTCTATTTCTGTCGTGGGTGAGCTTGCGGCAAGTGCCGAAGGACACATTGGTCAGCAGAGCTATCGGTACCCGGTGGTTCAGGCGAAAGAACACCTGCTATGGCCCAAAGTCAAAGAGGTGGAAGTGCGCTACGTGCGCGATCCCTTCGATGGCTTCGGGCTGCATCCTATTCCCTGAGCGGCGTCTCTCGGTTTAACGGCTATCTAGCGGTTCAATAACAGCTCAATATCGGCAACCAAGGCTTCTGGGTCCGTCTGCGGCGCATAACGGCTGAACACTTGCCCCTCTTTATCCAGCAGGAATTTCGTGAAATTCCACTTGATGGCTTCGATACCTAGAAGTCCCGGCTTCTGCTGCTTCAACCATTGATAGAGTGGGTGAGCGTTCGCGCTATTGACATCACATTTGGCCATGATGGGGAAGGTGACATCATAATTCAGAGTACAGAAGGCGCTGATTTCATCGGCCGAGCCCGGCTCCTGGTTGCCGAATTGATTGCACGGAAATCCCAAAATGAGCAACCGGTCGGTATAACGACGAGATAATGTTTCCAGACCTGCATACTGTTTTGTGAAGCCACACTGACTGGCAACATTCACAATCAACACCACCTTGCCGCGCAATTCTGCGCTGTCCAATAAGGTTCCATCGAGTTTAGCGAGTTGAAATTCATAGAATTTGCTCATCGGTTCTCCTTTTTATCCAGCAATGTCTCAAAAACAGTCCGTTATTACTTCTACTCTTTTAACCAGCAGTAACACAATGATGTTGTATTGGGGAGCTTAAACCTTGTCATGTCCACTGCTGGTTAAAAAATGCGCTAGCACAGGGTGTTTGAATTTCCCAGTTAAATTAACTCGAATTTAACGCAAAAATTACAATTCGAGAAAAGACTCACAAAAAATACAAGTTTAGTCGCCTATAGTGGCAGGGCGGAGATTGAGGCGTTATTTGTTGGCCCATCTCCTTTATTTTTGTCTGATTCTCAAGGGTTAAGGAAGCGCTATGTCAACAGCGGTCGTTGCTCAGCACTGGGCATTTGGCGTTTACATGTTGGCCGGCATCACGATTTGCCTGGTCATGATCGGATTGGCAGCATTGCTGGGTGGTAAAGCATACGGACGCGCCAAGAATAAACCGTTCGAATCTGGCGTGGACTCTGTTGGCTCGGCTCGTCTGCGTTTCTCCGCCAAGTTTTATCTGGTAGCCATGTTTTTCGTTATTTTCGACGTCGAGGCCCTCTATCTGTTCGCCTGGTCGGTTTCCGTGCGGGAAAGCGGTTGGGTCGGATTTGTAGAGGCCGCCATTTTTATCATCTTGCTGCTGGTGGGGCTGATTTATCTGTGGCGTATCGGAGCTCTGGACTGGGCTCCAGTGCGCTCCCGGCGCGCTGCAGTAACGGACCATTCACAACCGCCATCGGCCTGAGGTCATCCTATGAAGTATTCACTTACCCGAATTGATCCCGATGGTCAGCACGACCGCTACCCCCTGGAACAACCCCGAACCGTGGAGGATCCGTTAGCCGCTCAGGCCGAGCGTGGCATCCTGATGGGACGTGTCGAGGATGTGCTGCACGATGCCGTGAACTGGGGGCGTAAAAACTCGCTGTGGCCCTATAACTTCGGTATTTCTTGCTGTTATGTCGAGATGACTACCGCATTTACCGCGCCTCATGATGTGGCGCGTTTTGGTGCCGAAGTCATTCGGGCATCACCGCGCCAAGCCGATTTCATGGTGATCGCCGGGACCCCGTTCATCAAGATGGCGCCCGTAATCCAACGGCTGTACGAGCAAATGCTGGAGCCCAAATGGGTCATCTCCATGGGGGCCTGTGCCAATTCAGGTGGTATGTACGATATCTATTCTGTGGTTCAGGGGGTCGACAAGTTTCTGCCGGTGGACGTGTATATCCCGGGTTGTCCGCCGCGTCCTGAGGCCTTCTTGCAAGCCTTGATGTTATTGCAAGACTCGATTGGCAAGGAAAGACGCCCCTTATCCTGGGTGGTGGGGGATCAGGGGATCTATCGGCCGCAGATGGATTCTGAACGTGAGCGTAAACGGGGCGAACGAATCGCCGTGACGACTCTGCGTACTCCGGATGAGATTTAGGACGCTGCGATGAAACTGAGCAACCAATTTCCAGTGAATGCCAGCATGCAAGCTTGGCAGCCAAATGATCACATCAATAGTGAAGTGGTGATTGAGCTGCAAGCCCGGTTTGGCAGTGAGAGTTTTGTGGTGCAACCGACCCGTACCGGGATCCCGGTCGTATGGGTGCCTCGGGATAAAATTATTGAGGTACTCCGTTTTCTGCACACTCTGCCCCGGCCATTTGTCATGCTTTATGACTTGCATGGCATCGACGAGCGTCTGCGTACCCACCGCGACGGCTTGCCGCCGGCCGATTACACAGTCTTCTATCACCTGTTATCGATTGATCGGAACAGTGATGTGATGCTCAAGGTGCCGTTGCAAGAGCATGATCTGAAAATGCCGACTGCCACCGATATCTTTGCCAATGCCAACTGGTATGAGCGGGAAGTCTGGGATCTGTTCGGCATCCATTTTGATGGCCACCCCCACCTGACACGGATCATGATGCCCAAGAGCTGGCAGGGGCATCCGCTACGCAAGGATTATCCGGCCCGGGCGACCGAGTTTGATCCCTTCATGCTGGATATCGCCAAGCAGGATATGGAGCAGGAGTCGCTGCGCTTTAAACCCGAAGAGTGGGGGATGCGCCGCAGCAGCGAACATGAGGATTATATGTTCCTCAACTTGGGACCCAACCACCCCTCGGCACACGGCGCATTTCGGATTGTGCTGCAATTGGACGGTGAAGAGGTTCTCGATTGCGTACCTGATATCGGTTATCACCACCGAGGGGCGGAAAAGATGGGCGAGCGCCAGTCCTGGCACAGCTACATCCCCTTTACCGATCGGGTGGAGTATCTCGGTGGGGTCATGAACAATCTGCCCTATGTCTTGTCGGTCGAAAAGCTGGCCGGGATCGAGGTACCTGATCGGGTCAAATTTATCCGGGTGATGCTGGCGGAAATGTTCCGCATCAACAGTCACCTACTGTTTCTCGGGACTTATATCCAGGACGTCGGTGCCATGACGCCGGTGTTCTTCGCCTTCACCGATCGGCAGAAGATTTACACCATCATCGAGGCCATTACCGGGGCGCGCATGCACCCGGCCTGGTTCCGTATCGGTGGGGTGGCGCATGATTTGCCGAAAGGTTGGCAGAAGCTCATCAAAGACAATCTGCTCGACTGGCTGCCCAAGCGCTTGAATGAGTATGTCAAAGCCGCATTGCAAAACAGCATTCTAAAGGGGCGGACGATCGGTGTGGCGGCTTACACCACAGCTGAGGCTTTGAACTGGGGCGTGACCGGTGCTGGATTACGAGCGACCGGGCTGAATTTCGATTTACGAAAATGGCGGCCCTATTCCGGTTATGAGAATTTTGAGTTTGAGGTCCCGGTAGGGGTCAACGGCGATGCCTATGATAGAGCCATGGTTCGGGTTGAAGAGATCCGCCAGAGCCTGCGCATCATAGAGCAGTGCATGAATAACATGCCTGAGGGGCCGTTTAAGGCGGACCATCCCTTGACCACTCCGCCGCCGAAAGAGCGGACCCTGCAGCACATTGATACCCTGATCAATCACTTCCTCCAGGTTTCCTGGGGCCCGGTGATGCCTGCCGCCGAGTCATTCCAGATGATTGAGGCGACCAAGGGCGCCAATAGTTACTACCTCACCAGTGACGGTAGCACCATGAGCTACCGGACCCGGATCCGGACGCCCAGTTTTGCACATTTGCAGCAGATCCCGTCGGTGATCCGCGGCAGTATGGTTTCGGACTTGATTGTGTATCTGGGTAGTATCGATTTTGTCATGTCGGATGTGGACCGCTAATTATGACTCAGCATTGTCAGTGTCACTCACCTTCAGGGAAAGCAAGCCAATGTGGCAGCTCGACCACCCCTACAACGGATTTTGTTCTGAGCAACAGTGAACGCTCAGCGATTGAACATGAAATCCACCATTACGAAGATGCCCGGGCCGCGACCATAGAGGCACTTAAAATCGTGCAGAAAGAGCGGGGCTGGGTACCCGATGGTGCTATCCCGGCGATTGCCGCACAACTGGGTATTCCAGCCAGTGATGTCGAGGGCGTCGCTACCTTTTATAGCCAGATTTTCCGTCAGCCGGTGGGGCGGCACATCATCCGTTTATGCGACAGCGTGGTCTGTTTTATCACCGGTTATCAATCGGTCTTGCAGGCGTTGGAGAGTCAGCTGGGGATAGGGCTTGGGCAAACCACGCCGGATGGGCGTTTTACCCTGCTGCCGGTGTGTTGTCTGGGTAATTGCGACAAGGGGCCGACTCTGATGATTGATGACGATACCCATGCTTTTGGTCATGGTGAGCAGTTGTCGGCTGCGGATCTGGCTCTGTTACTGGAGGCCTATCCATGATTCTGACCGCAGAGAACCACCCACTGACCTGGCGTTTGCGCTCCGACGCGGCGCCGGTCTGGCTCGACGAATATAAAGCCAAGCAGGGCTATGCTGCTGTGGAGAAGGCCTATCGGGGGATGGCTCCCCAAGAGGTGACTCAGGTGGTGAAAGACGCCGGGTTACGGGGGCGCGGCGGCGCTGGTTTTCCGACCGGGGTGAAGTGGAGTTTGATGCCCATGGATCCCAAGTTTGACCGCAAATATCTGCTTTGCAATGCCGATGAAATGGAGCCGGGCACTTATAAAGATCGGCTCTTGATGGAGCAACTTCCTCATCAACTGATTGAAGGGATGATCCTGTCGGCTTGGGCCTTGCAAACCTATCGCGGCTACATCTTCTTGCGGGGCGAGTATGTGGTGGCAGCGGAACGCCTGCGTCAAGCTATTCGCGAGGCTGAAGCGGCCGGGTACCTGGGGAAGAATATACTGGGCTCCGGCTTCAGCTTCGAGCTGTTCGTGCACACCGGAGCGGGCCGCTATATCTGTGGCGAAGAAACCGCCCTCATCAGCTCACTGGAAGGTCGTCGCGCGAATCCAAGGGCCAAACCACCGTTTCCTGCGGTAGTCGGGGCCTGGGGCAAGCCGACCTGCGTTAATAACGTCGAGACCCTGAACAATATTCCTTGCATCGTGCTGAATGGTTCGGACTGGTACAAAGGATTGAACCAGGGCAAGAGCACCGATAACGGCACCAAGCTGATGGGCTTCTCCGGCCGGGTAAAACGTCCTGGTTTATGGGAGCTGCCATTTGGTACCACGGCGCGAGAAATCCTCGAGGATTATGCCGGTGGGATGGTGGATGGCTTGACCCTGAAGGCCTGGCAACCAGGTGGCGCCGGAACCGATTTTCTAACCGAACAACATCTGGATTTACCGATGGATTTTGATTCGATCGGTAAAGCGGGTAGTCGGTTGGGCACCGCGCTGGCAATGGCCGTGGATCACACCGTCAATATGGTGGCGCTGACCCGGAATCTGGAAGAGTTTTTTGCTCGCGAATCCTGTGGCTGGTGTACGCCTTGCCGGGACGGTCTGCCCTGGAGTGTGAAAATACTGCGCGCATTGGAGCGGGGCGAGGGCCAGCCGGGTGATATCGAAACCTTGGAACAGCTGTGCCGGGCTCTGGGGCCGGGCAAAACTTTCTGTGCCCACGCACCAGGTGCCGTGGAGCCACTGCAGAGTGCAATCAAGTATTTTCGCAGTGAGTTTGAGGCCGGAATATCGCCTACGTTTTCCGATAACAAGCATGCAATCGCAGGGATCCAGCCCAATTTGCTGCAACAGCGTTGGTAATGGGGATGTTTCTGGTCGGGTGATTGCATCCGGAATATTGAACAAGGAATCAAAGTTGCTATGGCCACGATTCATGTAGACGGCAAAGAATTTGAAGTGAATGGGGCAGATAACCTGTTACAGGCCTGCCTCTCGTTAGGATTGGATGTGCCTTATTTCTGCTGGCATCCGGCGTTGGGGAGTGTCGGTGCCTGTCGGCAATGTGCAGTCAAACAGTACCAGAATGCGGATGACAAGCGCGGACGCTTGGTCATGTCCTGCATGACCCCTGCAAGTGACGGCACTTATATCTCGATCGAAGACGAAGAGGCGATCGCCTTTCGTAAGGGGGTTGTCGAGTGGCTGATGACCAACCACCCCCACGATTGTCCGGTGTGCGAGGAGGGGGGCGCCTGTCATCTGCAAGATATGACGGTGATGGCCGGACAAAATAGTCGGCGTTATCGCTTCACCAAGCGTACCCATAGGAACCAGGATCTGGGTCCGTTTATATCCCACGAAATGAACCGCTGCATCGCCTGTTACCGCTGCGTGCGTTATTACAAGGATTATGCGGACGGTGGCGATCTGGGGGTCTATGGTGCCCATGATAATGTCTACTTTGGTCGCATCGAGGACGGGACCTTGCAGAGCGAGTTCTCGGGCAACCTGGTCGAAGTCTGCCCCACTGGTGTGTTCACCGACAAGACTCATTCCGAGCGTTTCAATCGCAAGTGGGACATGCAGTTTGCCCCCAGCATTTGTCAGCAATGCAGCATGGGCTGCAATATCAGTCCCGGCGAACGGTATGGTGAATTGCGTCGCATCGAAAACCGCTTCAATGGTGCTGTGAATCGCTACTTCCTGTGTGACCGGGGCCGGTTCGGTTACGGTTATGTCAATAATCCGGATCGTCCCAAACAGCCACTCTGGCGGGAAGGGAATACGGCGCAGAGCCGGATCAGCCTATCGGTCAATGGTGCACTGGATCGGGTTGCCGATGCCTTGCGCAGCAGCGAGCAGGTGATAGGCATCGGCTCCCCCCGCGCCAGCCTCGAGAGCAACTTCGCACTGCGGGAGCTGGTCGGGGAAGATAATTTCTACAGCGGCATCGAGTTGCGCGAGTGGGCTTGTCTGCATCGTCTGCAGCATATCCAGCGCGAAAGCGGGATACCGCTGGCAACCTTGCGCGAAGTGGAAGAGCACGATGCGGTGGTGATCCTCGGGGAAGATATTACCCAGACGGCTGCCCGGTTGGCTCTGGCTGTTCGCCAAGCGGTGAAGGGCAAAGCCCGGCAAATGGCGACCGAACTCAAGGTGGATACGTGGCAGGCGGCGGCGATCCAGACCATTGGTCAGAACGCCCGCCATCCATTGCTCATCACCAGCGTGGACGCGACACGGCTGGATGATGTGGCCGAGGTGACTTTCAGTGGTGCCTACGAGGATCAGGCGCGCATTGGTTTTGCTCTCGCTCATCTGCTGGACTCCTCGGCGCCGGCAGTTGCCGATCTTCGAGCTAGCGAACAAGTGGCCGCGCAAGCCATGTATGAACAATTGATCGCGGCCAAACGACCGCTCGTGATCGCTGGTACCAGCGCCGGTTCACTGCCGCTGCTGGATGCCGCCGCGAATGTTGCCAAGGCGCTACAACAACGCCAGCAAGCCGTTTCATTGTTCTTGGTGGCGCAAGAGGTGAACAGCATGGGTCTGGCGCTCCTCGGTGGTCAGCCGTTGGAGTCGGCCCTGAACCGCCTGCAAGAGCAGGCCGGTCGAACCGCCGTTGTAGTGTTGGAAAATGATCTCTACCGTCGAGCCAGCAAGGCCCGTGTCGATGCCGCGTTCGCTCAGGCAAGCAGTGTGGTGGTACTCGATCACCAGGATACAGCTACCGCCCAAGGAGCTGATTTTGTGCTGCCAGTCGCCAGCTTTGCCGAGGGCGACGGCACTGTGGTGAGTAGTGAGGGCCGCGTTCAGCGCTACTTCCAGGTCTATGATCCGGCCTACTATGACGACACCGTCAGTATCAAAGAGGGTTGGCGTTGGTTACGGGCTATTGCCGGAGTGCTCAGTCACCGTCACTTGGCCTGGAACCAGTTTGAAGACGTGACAACGGCATGCGCCGAGGCGATCCCGGCATTGAGCCCGATCATTCATGCCGCCCCCAATGCCCGTTTCCGGATCAAGGGACTGAAACTGGCACGGGAGCCTCATCGTTACAGTGGTCGCACCGCGATGCGGGCGGATATCGATGTGCATGAGCCGCGAGCCTCACAAGACCCTGATTCGCCATTTGCTTTCTCGATGGAAGGTTATTCCGGTACCCAGGAGCCATTCCAGCAAGTGCCTTTTGCCTGGGCTCCGGGTTGGAACTCACCGTCAGCCTGGAATAAATTTCAGGACGAGGTTGGTGGTCATCTGCGGGCTGGCGATCCTGGCTTGCGGTTATTCGAGGTCAGTGACACGCCAGTATGGAGTTATGCCTCTCATATTCCGGCTCCGTTTCAGTCTCACCCTACCGAGTTGTGTGTGGTGGATTGCCCGCAGCTATTCGGATCGGAAGAACTGTCACAGAAATCACCAGTTTTCCAGCAACGCATGGTGCCAGCGGCCGTGTATCTGAATCCGGATGATGCGGCCCGTTTGGCCGTCAATGCAGATACTCGGGTGCAATTCACATGGGAAGGCAGTCACTGGCGTCTGCCGGTGGTGCTGAGTGAGCGTCTGGCTCCAGGCTTATTGGGGCTGCCGCTGGGAGTAAGCGGTATTCCCACCGCTTTGCATCATCAGCAGATCCGTGATCTGCAGGAGGCCATTCTATGATTCTGTCGGATGCAACCTGGGACATCATCATTGCCGTGGCCAAAGCGCTGCTGATCCTGGTGGTGATGATAGGGGCCGGGGCCTTCATGAGTTTCATCGAACGCCGGCTGTTAGGGCTATGGCAAGATCGGTATGGACCAAACCGGGTCGGTCCCTTCGGTATTTTTCAGTTGGTCGCCGATATGCTGAAAATGTTCTTCAAGGAGGACTGGATCCCGCCATTTGCCGACCGACGCATCTTCATTCTGGCGCCGATCATTGCATTCACCGCGTTTTTGATGGCGTTTGTGATAGTCCCTATCACACCCACCTGGGGCATTGCCGATTTGAACATCGGTATCCTCTATTTCTTTGCCATTGCCGGTTTGGCGGTTTACGCCGTGCTGTTCGCCGGTTGGTCGAGCAATAACAAATACGCCTTGTTGGGTAGCCTGCGGGCCTCGGCCCAGACGCTGAGCTATGAGGTCTTTTTGGGGCTGTCCCTGATGGGGATCGTGATCCAGACCGGCACTTTCAATCTCCGGGAGATTGTCGAGGCCCAAGCGGATTTGTGGAACATCATTCCCCAGTTCTTTGGTTTTGCGACCTTCGTGATCGCCGGGATCGCGGTCACTCACCGTCATCCCTTTGACCAGCCGGAGGCGGAGCAAGAGCTGGCGGATGGTTATCACATTGAGTACGCCGGTATGAAATGGGGGCTGTTCTTTGTCGGTGAATACATCGGCATAGTACTGGTTTCCGCTATGTTGGTCAGCCTGTTCTTCGGCGGCTGGCAGGGGCCCTGGTTACCGCCGATTGTCTGGTTTGCGCTTAAAACCGGCTTTTTCATGATGTTTTTTATCCTGCTGCGCGCTTCGCTACCGCGTCCTCGCTTTGATCAGGTGATGGCGTTTGGCTGGAAGGTGTGTTTGCCGTTGACTTTGCTCAATATGCTGGCAACGGCTGCTTGGGTACTGATCCGTTCAAACTGAGGCTAGCTGTATGATTATCAATGAAATTATTAAAGGTGTTGGCACTCAGATCCGCAGTATCGCCATGATTTTTTCGCATTCCTGGCGGAAACGAGACACCCTGTGTTATCCGGAGGAGAGTGTCTATACAGCACCGCGTTACCGTGGGCGAATCGTGTTAACTCGGGATCCGGACGGTGATGAACGCTGCGTGGCGTGCAACTTATGTGCGGTTGCTTGTCCGGTCTCCTGCATCTCCTTGCAAAAATCCGAGCGGGAAGATGGCCGTTGGTATCCGGAGTTTTTCCGCATCAATTTTTCACGGTGCATTTTCTGTGGCATGTGTGAAGAGGCATGTCCCACCACCGCCATCCAGTTGACTCCTGATTTTGAGATGGGTGAGTACCGCCGGCAGGACCTGGTGTACGAGAAGGAGGATCTCTTGATCAGTGGGCCCGGCAAGTATCCCGATTACAACTTTTACCGGGTGAGTGGCATGGCCATAGCGGGTAAAGCCAAAGGCGAGGCCGAACACGAAGCCAAGCCGATTGATGTCAAAAGTCTGCTGCCCTGAGGAGTTCACCATGGAATTGGCTTTTTATGTCTCGGCACTGGTCGCCATAGTGGCGACCTTGCGGGTCATCAGTAACAGTAATCCGATGCATGCGTTACTGAATCTCATCATTTCACTGATCGCGGTGGCGATGATTTTTTTCTGTTTGGGAGCCGGTTTCGCTGGTGCCATGCAGGTCATCGTGTATGCCGGTGCCATCATGGTGCTGTTTGTGTTCGTGGTCATGATGCTCAACCTGGGTAGTGCCCAAGTCCAGGAAAAGCTGTGGCTAACACCGGGGAGTGTGGTCTTCCCGGCTGTGCTGGCGTTTATCCTGCTGATCTTTTTGGCTAATGCCATCTTCTCCACCACAGGTGGGGCGCTGGGGACTACAGATGTGACGGCCAAGGCAGTCGGTATCGCCCTGTTTGGTCCCTATGTCATTGCCGTGGAGCTGGCATCCATCCTGTTGCTGGCCGGTTTAGTCACTGCCTATCACCTGGGACGCGAAGATAAGCAGGGCGAAGTACTTTCCCATCGGGATGAAGGAGGTAAGCGATGAGTGGATTACCCATGGAGCATGGCCTGCTGGTCGCGGCCGTTCTTTTCTGCTTGGGACTGTGTGGCCTCATCATGCGGCGAAATCTGCTGTTTATCCTGATGAGCATTGAAATCATGATGAATGCTGCCGCATTGGCCTTCGTGGTGGCGGGGAGCCGCTGGGGACAGGCTGATGGGCAGATCATGTACATTCTGGTGATTTCACTGGCAGCGGCTGAGGCCAGTATCGGGTTGGCGCTATTGCTGATGCTGTATCGCCGTCATCACACACTGGATGTGGATATTGTGAGCGAGATGCGCGGATGATGAATCTACTGTTTCTAACCTGCTTGTTTCCTTTGCTCAGCGCACTGCTCCTGGCTTTTTCGGCGGGTCGCTGGAGTGAACAAAGAGCCGCTCTTATCGGGGTTGGCAGTATCGGCTTGTCCGCGCTGACTGCCTTGGTGGTAGGAGTGGATTTCCTCGGCTCTGTGCCGACGGGGGGCGTTTTCTCGCAAACTCTGTGGCAGTGGATGAGCATCGGCTCCTTCCAGCCAGCGTTGCGATTGCACCTGGATGGTTTGTCGCTGACCATGCTGGGTGTGGTCACCGGGGTCGGCTTTTTCATCCATCTGTTCGCTTCCTGGTATATGCGCGGTGAAGAAGGCTATTCACGCTTTTTCGCCTACACCAATCTCTTCATCGCCAGCATGTTGTTCCTGATCCTGGCCGATGACTTGCTGTTCGTGTACCTGGGCTGGGAAGGCGTCGGTCTGTGCAGCTACCTGCTGATCGGATTTTACTATAAGCATCCAGCCAATGGTGCAGCGGCACTCAAAGCCTTTATCGTGACTCGAGTGGGTGATGTCTTCCTGGCGATTGGCATGTTCATTCTGTATCGCGAATTGGGCACCTTGAACATTCAGGAGCTGGTGATCCGTGGTCAGCAGCTCTGGCAGGTCGGTGACCCGACAATCCGGCTGGCCTGTCTGATGCTGTTGGGGGGTGCCGTGGGTAAATCGGCGCAATTACCATTGCAGACCTGGCTGGCAGATGCCATGGCCGGTCCAACACCGGTGTCGGCGCTGATCCATGCTGCGACCATGGTGACCGCAGGTGTCTATCTGATTGCTCGCACCCATGGGCTGTTCTTGTTGGCACCGGATATCTTGCTGCTGGTCGCTATTGTTGGCGCTGTCACCTTGCTGCTTTCCGGTTTTGCCGCACTGGTGCAGACCGACATCAAGCGCATTCTGGCGTATTCCACGATGAGCCAGATCGGCTATATGTTTTTGGCGCTGGGCGTTGGGGCCTGGGATGGCGCTATTTTCCATCTGATGACCCACGCCTTCTTCAAGGCGTTATTGTTCCTCTCCGCAGGCTCCGTCATTGTGGCCTGTCACCATGAACAGAACATTTTCAAGATGGGTGGCCTGCGCCGTTCGTTACCTTTGGTCTATGCCTGCTTCCTGGTCGGGGGCTCCGCGCTTGCGGCATTACCGCTGGTGACCGCCGGCTTTTACAGTAAGGATGCCATTCTGTGGCAAGTGCAGGCTGCCGGTCAGCAGCCGTTGCTGATTGCCGGGCTGGTGGGGGCGTTGTTGACCTCGCTCTATACCTTCCGTCTGATTTTTATTGTTTTTCACGGCAAAGCGCACACCAGCGCTCACGCCGGTCAGGGCTTGTCGCACCATATTCCGCTTGTGGTGCTGATGACGCTTTCGACCGTGGTTGGGGCCTGGATTGTGCCTCCGTTGGCTGGTGTGTTACCCGATGGGCCAGGGGATCATCTCGAAGAGGGTAAGCATCTGCTGGAGTTCGTCTCGGCGGGTGTGGCGTTATCCGGTATTGCGCTGGCTGCTTGGTTGTTTCTCGGTGAGCGTAGATTCATCACCCGTGTTGCCAATTCGGCGCTGGGCCGTGGGCTTGGCAAACTTTGGTTTCACGCCTGGGGCTTTGACTGGCTCTATGATCGACTGTTTGTCCGACCTTACCTGTTCCTCGCCCGCGTCTTGGCTCGTGATCCCTGTGATCGGCTGATGGAGCTGCCGGGTGGGCTGGCACAATTGGGGAACAAACTGCTGGTGACAACCGTTACGGGTAAGCTGCGCTGGTATGCAGCCTCGATGGGCTTGGGGGCGCTGATGGTACTGGCGCTGTTGCTGTTGGTCTGAAGAGAGAGTACGGATCGTGACGCTATTATGGATACTTTTGACCCCGTTTGTAGGGGGATTACTCTGCTGGCAGACCGAGCGACAAGGCAGCCAATTGCCGCGCTGGATTGCGCTCCTGTCTATGTTAACCGTGTTACTGCTGAGCATAGGGCTCTGGTGGCAAGGGGATTTCTCGCTCAGTGCGCAAGGCGTTCCGGGGTGGACGGCCGAGTACCTGGTGCCCTGGATCCCGCGCTTTGGCATCAGCATTCATCTGGCTATCGATGGCTTGTCGCTGTTGATGGTGATGCTGACCGGCTTCCTCGGAGTGATGGCGGTGTTGTGCTCCTGGAGTGAAATCGCGCAACGGATTGGTTTCTTCCATCTCAATCTGCTGTGGATCCTGGGGGGGGTCATCGGCGTGTTCATGGCGATGGATCTGTTCCTGTTCTTCTTCTTCTGGGAGATGATGCTGGTGCCGATGTATTTCCTGATTGCGCTGTGGGGGCATGCCGCCTCCGATGGCCGCTCACGGATCAACGCCGCTACCAAGTTCTTCATCTATACCCAGGTCAGCGGTCTGATCATGCTGGTGGCGATCCTCGGGCTGGTGTTTGTTCACTATCAGGCAACCAATATCCTGACGTTTAGCTACGAAGAGCTACTCAATACCCCCATGTCGGCCGGGGTTGAATATGTGTTGATGCTCGGGTTCTTCATTGCTTTTGCCGTCAAGATGCCGGTGGTGCCATTACATGGCTGGTTGCCGGATGCCCACAGTCAGGCTCCGACTGCCGGTTCTGTGGATTTGGCTGGGATCTTGTTGAAGACCGCGGCCTATGGCTTGCTACGCTTCAGCTTGCCACTGTTTCCCCATGCCTCCGCCGAATTTGCACCGATTGCCATGTGGCTGGGTATTGGTGGCATTATCTATGGTGCAGTGCTGGCGTTTAGCCAGACCGATATCAAGCGCCTGATTGCCTACACCAGTATCTCGCATATGGGCTTTGTGTTGATTGCCATCTATGCCGGTACCGAGCTGGCGCTGCAGGGGGCAGTGATCCAGATGATCGCCCATGGCCTCTCGGCGGCGGCCCTGTTTATCCTGTGTGGTCAGCTGTATGAGCGTCTGCATACGCGAGATCTGCGGCAAATGGGTGGGCTGTGGGGACGCATTCGTTATCTCCCGGGCGTCATGCTGTTCTTCTCGGTCGCCTCGTTGGGGCTGCCCGGTACCGGTAACTTCGTGGGTGAGTTTCTCATTCTGATGGGCAGTTTCTCCCGTGTCCCGGTAGTGACCGTGGTGGCTACCACCGGACTGGTGCTGGCCTCCGTCTATTCTCTCATCATGTTGCAGCGTGCCTGCTTCGGGCCGAGTAAGAGCGATAGCCTGTTGTTGGCCATGCGCCCGCGGGAGCTGGGCATGATGTTGCTGCTGGCCGGGTTGTTGATCCTGTTGGGCTTGTACCCGCAGCCGGTGATCGATACCGCCAATGGAACCGTCGGAGCTGTGCAGCACTGGTTCGTCTCTCTTCCCGCCGTCAGTGAAGGAGTGCTTTGATGACGTTTTCCCTAGAACAATTGATGGCGGGTTTACCGCTGGCTCTGACTGCTGCAACTATGGTGGTGTTGATGCTGGCGATTGCCTGGCGTCGCAGCATTGATGTGGCCTTCTTTGTCACCATTGGTGGCCTGAATCTCGCGTTGCTTTCCCTGTTGCTGCTGGTGCGCTTACCTACCCAGGAGTTGACGCCGCTGTTGCGGCTGGATCATTACGCGATTTTTTACATGGCGCTGGTGCTGATTGCCTCACTGGCTAGCTGCACCTTCGCCCGTGCCTGGTTACGTCTCTACCCGGATAACCGCGAAGAGTTCTATTTACTGCTGCTGATTGCGACCTGCGGTGGTTTGGTCCTGGCGATGACCCAGCATCTCGCATCTTTGTTCATCGGTATCGAGCTCATCTCGCTGCCGATGTTTGGTCTGGTTGGTTACGCCTATCGCGAGCGGCGCTCACTGGAGGCCGGGGTCAAATACATGGTGCTGTCGGCGACGGCAACCGGATTCTTGCTGTTTGGCATGGCACTCTTGTATGCCCAGTCCGGCAGCTTGAGTTTTGCCCAATTGGGCACGGCACTGGCGGCCAGTCCCGAATTCCAGCCTCTGTTCCTGGCTGGGCTTGGCATGATGCTGGTGGGGTTTGCCTTCAAGTTGTCGATGGCGCCGTTTCATCTGTGGACTCCCGATGTGTATGAAGGCGCCCCCGCACCCGTGGCCTCTTTTCTGGCAACCGCCAGCAAGGTGGCCATCTTCTGTGCCTTGTTACGCTTTTATCTGGCCATACCGGCCGCTGAAGCCCAGATGATGCACCTTCTGCTCTCGGTGATCGCCATCCTGTCGATCCTGCTCGGTAACCTGCTGGCTTTGGTTCAGAGCAACATCAAACGGATGCTGGGTTACTCTTCAATTGCCCACTTTGGCTATCTGCTGGCGGTGGTGATCGCCAGCCGTCAGCAGCTGATCCCCCTAGAAGCCGCTGGCGTCTATCTGTTGATGTACCTGTTTACCAGCCTGGGAGCATTCGGGGTCGTGAGTCTGATGTCCAGCCCTTACCGGGGCAAAGATGCGGACTCCCTGCACAGTTACCGGGGCCTGTTCTGGCACCGACCTTACCTGACTGCGGTGTTGACGGTGATGATGTTGTCCTTGGCCGGTATCCCGACCACGTTAGGTTTTATCGGCAAGTTTTATATCATCGCTGTCGGCGTGACATCCGGTTTGTGGTGGGTGACGGCAGCGGTGATCCTGGGCTCTGGTCTGGGCTTGTTCTATTACCTGCGGGTAATGGTGACCCTGTACTTGCGTGAGCCTGGCATGCAGGCGCGGGATGCCGAGCGGGATTGGGCGCTGTCCGCCGGTGGAGTCGTGGTGCTGTTGTCTGCGTTGATCGTCTTGCTGTTGGGACTGTTTCCACAGCCGTTGCTGGAGTTGGTACAGCAGACCCAGCTGGTAACGCTGCAATAAAATCGGCTCACGCCGATCTTCGAAGGCTGCCTGTGGGCAGCCTTCTTATTTTCTACCCACCAAAAAACCAGTCTGACATCAGCAAAGCCGATCAGGGCCGTTCTTTCTGAATACAGGTGCGTTAGATGTGGTGCTAACCGGTTGGGCTGAGTAGATCAATCAACTGGGTTCGGGAATGAAGGAGCAGAGCGCCGGATATGTCCGTACAGTCGGCGACGAAAAAGGCCGCAATGCGGCCTTGTGTCGGAGTGGGCTGTTACCACTTACGTTTAGGTTGAAACAACACATCCAGATCGTCTTTTTTCTCGTTGAGTTGATCGAGCTCTTTCTGGTTGGCTTGCTCCAATTGTTCGGCCATTTCCCGCAGAGCCATCCGCATCTCTTCTTCACGAGTGATGAGCCAGGCATCTTTGTCGTGGATGGCGGCGAGGGTGGTGATCCCTTTGGTTAACATCTGCTTGGCACTACCGAATTGGCGTTGCACTCGGGCATCCAGTGCCCGCTGGATCAGGTTGGCGATGTTGATCTTCAGCAACAGGAGCTCGAGTCGACGATCTTCGGCAACAAAGGCTTGCGGATCGATCTTGCCCTTGTTTTGCTCAACCCGCATCACGGCCCGGATTTTCTTCACCAGTTGCAACATTTGCAAAGCCTGACGATCCGAATCCGGAGCGCGAAACGGACTCTCTTCGTTGGCCTGATAGTGCTCTTGTACATAGTTGATCTGTGCGGTGACATCCTGGATCCGTTGCCGCACAGAATTCAATGCCGGATTTGCTTGGGAGATGGCGCGCAGGGCATCCAGAATACGGTTTTGCAGCAACAGAACCAGTACTTTGGTATATGGCAGACGGCTGGCATTGAGCAGTAGCTCATCGGACTCATCAATGATGAGCTTTTGTTTGGTCATCAGGATCCGGCGATCGGTTTCTTGCTTCTGCTTGTATTGCTGCATGATGTTGTAAGCAATCACCAGGAACAACAGGGCCCCGATGGATAATAGCACCAGTGTTAATACCATAGTGGTTCCGGACCTCTCCTGGTCATCTCGAGCTCTAATCTGTTGATACTACTATAACTCAGTTGGGTGAACGAGTGACACAGGGCAAAGACTGTACTTTGAGCGCTATCGCAAGCTCGGAGGGCCACCGCCAGAGGGATGCGGGCGGTCATTGGTGTGCCATTGAGGAAAACAGAGATATTCATCTAATATTTGTTAGTATGAATAAACAGTCTCTTATTCTGGAACGCTATGAAACTTCAGCAATTGCGCTATATCGTCGAGGTGGCGAACCACAGTCTGAATGTCTCCGCAACCGCCGAAAGCCTCTATACCTCACAACCGGGTATCAGCAAGCAAGTCCGGATGCTGGAAGATGAACTGGGGGTGCAAATCTTCGAACGCAGCGGTAAACACCTGACCCAGGTTACCCCGGCGGGGCGCGACATACTGCGGATTTCCCAAGAGATCCTGGCCAAGGTTGAAAGTATCAAATCAGTAGCGGGTCAGTTCACCAATCCGGACCAGGGGACTTTGAATATTTCGACCACCCATACCCAGGCTCGCTATGCCTTGCCCGAGGTGATCCGGGCCTTTATCAAGCGCTACCCCAAGGTCTCCCTGCATATGCACCAGGGATCGCCAGCCCAGCTGAGCGAATCAGTGGCCAAGGGCACGACCGACTTTGCCATTGCCACCGAAGCTCTGCACCTGTATCAGGATCTGGTGATGCTGCCCTGCTACCACTGGACTCGCTGCCTGCTGGTGCCCAAGGGGCATCCCCTGGCCGAGCTCTCGCGGGTGGAAATTGAAGATTTGGCGCGTTTTCCGCTGGTGACCTACACCTTCGGCTTTACCGGCCGCTCGGAGCTGGATTCGGCATTTGGACGTGCTGGACTTGAGCCGCGGATTGTTTTCACCGCCACCGATGCCGATGTGATCAAGACCTACGTCAAGATGGGGTTGGGCGTTGGCGTGATTGCCAGCATGGCCATAGATCCTGCGGTGGATACCGATCTGGTCAAACTCGATGCGACTCACCTGTTCCAGTCCAGTACCACCAAGATCTGTTTCCGTCGCGGCATCTTCCTGCGCAGCTATATGTATGACTTCATGGAGCGTTTTGCTCCCCATTTGACCCGGGATCTGGTCGACAAGGCCCTGGCCCTCAAGACCCCCTACGAAGTCGAGCAGTTATTCGAGAACGTGGTGCTGCCGGTGCGATAACCCGGTGCCGAATGCAGGCCAAAAAGAAGGCTACCTGCGGTTAATTCTTGTCAGTTAAGGGTTTCAGGAGAGACAACCTCTCTTGCCAACTCGCCGTAAACCCTTCCCTGGGGGCTCGATGGCGGCATCCCTGCCGCCAACGGTTGGCTCAAAAGGCTATCTCTCCTTCGCTAACTGACTGGCATTGCTGCCTTGCGGTAGCCTTTTTCATTCTGTAGTCAGGCGATTAGTCACAAAACGAAACTTTAATGGCCAGACCGCCCAGCGAGGTTTCGCGGTATTTGGCGTTCATATCCTTGCCGGTGGCATACATGGTGGCGATGACTTTATCCAGCGATACACAGGCTTTGCTGGTACGACGTAGCGCCATGCGCGAAGCGTTGATCGCCTTGACCGCGGCAATCGCGTTGCGCTCGATACAGGGCACCTGCACCTGACCTGCGACCGGATCACAGGTCAGCCCCAGATTATGCTCCATGGCAATCTCCGCCGCCTGGCACACCTGCTCCGGACTGCCGCCCATCAGCTCTGTCAACCCGGCCGCCGCCATCGAGCAGGCAACGCCCACTTCTCCCTGGCATCCCACCTCGGCACCGGAGAGCGATGCGTTCATCTTGTACAACAGGCCGATACCGCCAGCAGCCAGCAGGAATTTGCGGGCATCATCGGCGGCCAGCGGCTGGATGAATTTATCGTAATAGGCCATGACGGCCGGGATGATCCCGGCAGCACCATTGGTCGGGGCCGTGACCATGCGCCCGCCGGCGGCATTTTCTTCACTGACGGCCATGGCAAACATGTTGACCCAATCGATCACCGCCATCGGATCGGTTGATAAGTGGGTATTGGTGACCAGTTGCCGCCTGAGCGCCGCCGCTCGGCGCGGCACCCGCAATGGACCGGCCAATACCCCTTCGGTCTGGCAGCCTTGAGTGATGGAGTGCTGCATGATCTGCCACAACTGCTGGCAGCGCTGCTGAGTCTCAGCCTCCGACTGAAAACTCAACTCGTTCTGCTGCATCAGATAGGAGATAGAGAAACCCTGGCGATGACAGTGAGTGAGCAGTTGTTCCGCGCTGTCAAAGGGCCAAGCCACCGTGGTCTGGAGGACATCGGGGTTTTGCAATTGATCGGCGGCGACAATAAAGCCACCACCTGGAGAAAACCAGGTTTGGCGAAGCAGCGAGTGCTCGCCAGAAAAGGCTTCAAATATCATGCCGTTTTCATGCTCCGGCAGTGCTGTGCTATGAAACTCCAAATCCTGATCGCAAAAGGCGACACCTGGCAGGCCGCCCGCCAACGGCAAGTTTCCTGAATCACGGATTGTTTGCAGCAGCTCCGGGATCCGCTCGATAGGGACGGTTTCGGGCAGATAACCACAGAGTCCCAGCATGATCGCCATATCGGTGTTGTGGCCGCGTCCGGTCAGCGCCAGCGAGCCATAGACGCCGACTCGTAGCCGGGTGACTTGGCCCGATAGTTGTTGGTGCTGCAACGATTGCACAAAGCGATGGGCCGCCTTCATGGGACCCACGGTATGGGACGAGGAGGGGCCAATGCCGATCTTGAACAGATCGAAAATAGAGATCATGAATACGCCACCGGTTCGAAAAGAGGTGAAGGTTGAAACAACAAGAGATGAATGCCACAGGACTGGCTGATTATAAAATATGATCTGGTAATTACCGCTATCTATTAGCGATATATTTTGGAAAATCCGGTTAAGCAATCGTTTTTCAATGCTGTGTTCTTTATGTGCTGCTTTGATTATCTCGTGCCGCTGACTTGCCGCGCCAACTGCCACAAGATCCGCGCCGTTGCGCCCCATACCAGACGTTGTTGCAGCGTGATACCCAACACAGTATGCCGCTGTGATCCCCGCTGCACCTGCCAGCGGCCATAGTTGGCCGGATCCAGTAACGGCGCCAGCGGCAGCTCGAACGCCTCGGCTACTTCATCGGCTGCCGGGATCAGCGGATAGTCGGGTGCGAGCAATCCGATAAACGGCACCATACGGTAGTGGCTGACGGTGGTGTGGGCCGGTAACTCGCCCAGCAGCTGGATATAGTGAGCAGGAATACCCAGCTCTTCACGGGTTTCACGCAGGGCTGTGGTCGCCAGATCGCCATCGTCCGGATCTTGCCGTCCCCCGGGGAAACTGATCTGGCCCGGGTGGTGACGCAGTTGCACACTGCGGCGAGTGAACAGCACCGACAGCTTAGCGTCACGGACAATCACCGGGATCAGCACCGCCGCCGGTTTAAGCGAGATGCCGGCAACCTGGCGCCAGGCCGGTTCGCCCGCGCCCGGGGTCAACAGATTAAACGCGGTCAGCAGTCGCGGCAGGGTCCAGGCCGCGCTTGGGCCCGAGGACGTCAATTTGGAGGCCATCGACTCCTTGGGCGAGCCTATGGGCCAGGTTTTCCCCAGGCTCCACTCACCGGGCAAGTGGCCTAGCATGGTGCTTCCGCCGCCAGGATCGGCAGGATCTTTGCCAGCTTGTGGAAGGTCTCTGCATATTCATCGACCACATTGGAGTCCGCAACCAAGCCGCCACCGGCCCAGACATACAGCTGACCGCCTTCGGCGATCAGGGTGCGGATGGTGATGCTGGTATCCATCTGTCCATGCTGGCTGATATAGCCGATGCTGCCGCAATAGGCGTTGCGTCGATGGGGCTCCAGCTCTTCAATAATTTCCATGGCGCGGATCTTCGGCGCCCCCGTGATGGAACCGCCGGGAAAGCAGGCGCGTAGCAGATCCGTGGCTCTGAGTTCGGGCAACAGATCGCCCTCGATGGTCGAGACCAGGTGATGGACAGCGGGAAAGGATTCGATGGCAAAGAGGCTGGGCACACGCACCGAGCCGGGCTGGCAAACCCGGCCGATATCGTTGCGCAGCAGATCGACAATCATCAGATTCTCGGCCCGATCCTTGGGGGCTTGCCGCAGTTCATCAGCGGCTGCGGCATCGTCAACCAGGTCGTGGCGGCGGGGGCGAGTGCCCTTGATCGGCTTGGTGCTGACTGCGCGACCGGCCAATGCCAGGAAGCGTTCCGGCGACAGGCTGAGCACGCAGGCATCCGGAAGGCGAATAAACGCCGAGAACGGCGCCTGATTGTGCGCACTGAGCTGAGAGTAGGCTGACCACTCATCGCCCTGATAGGGAGCGCTAAAGCGCTGGGTCAGATTGATCTGGTAGCAATCGCCGGCGGCCAGGTAGGCTTGCACCTGCTCGAAGCGCTGGCGGTAACCGGCCTCATCCATATTGCTCAACCAGGGGGCAGTCAGCCTGAGTGGTGTAGTCGACAGTGGCTGTGCGTGCTGGTGCATAAACCAGTCATAGCGACGCTGCCAGGCCGCCTCATCCCCGAGCACCACCAAGGACGCGATGTGCCGCTGGTTATCCAGTACCCAGGCCCAGTCGTAGATACCGATGGCCATATCGGCCAGCTGGATATCCGCCTGGCACTGGCTGGGCAGGCGCTCGAAGCGACGGCCCAGATCATACCCCCAAAGGCCTAATGCCCCGCCGATAAAGGGCAGCTCGCCTTGGTAGTCCGCGAGCTCGCCCAGCAATTTTCGCTGCCACTGTGCCAGCAGGCTCAGCGGGTCGTCACGACTGATAGTGCGCTGTTCGCCATGGATGATGTGGGTCTCGGCGCCACGGGTTTGCAGGGTAGCCAGCGGCTCGGCACACAGAATGTGGTAGCGGCTATCGGGATGTTCCGGGCTGGCGGATTCGAGCAGCATGGCCCATGGCTGATGGGCGAGGGGAGCGAACAGTTGGCGGCCAGCTCCCGGGTTACTCAGTGATAACTCATTGAAAGAAAACTGCTTGATGGTGAGCACATTCAACATTTTTTAACCTGACGAGCGGGATTAGCGGCGCATAAATGGCGCCGGATCGAGCTGCAGCGTATCATAAGCCGGTGATGGGGCAAAAACTGCCTCTCGACCTGAGGAATGGCACGGCCATCGCGCTGCTTGCTGTCCATTTCGCCCCGCATTCGGAGACCCACATGGCTGTGATCAAACAACAGGATTTTATTGACTCCATTTTCGATGCTCTGCAATTCATCTCCTATTACCACCCCCTGGATTTTGTCGAGGCGATGAAGCAGGCCTACGACCGGGAGCAGAGCCCGGCGGCCAAAGATGCCATCGCCCAGATCCTGATCAACTCCCGCATGTCCGCCGAAGGTCATCGGCCTCTGTGCCAGGACACCGGCATCGTCACCTGCTTTGTCAAAGTCGGGATGCAAACCCAGTGGGATGGTGAGCTGACGGTGCAGGAGATGGTGGATATCGGCACCCGTCGTGCCTATACCCATCCCGATAATCCGCTGCGGCTGTCCGTTCTGGCCGACCCTGCCGGTAAGCGTCTGAATACCAAGGACAATACCCCGGCCGTGGTGCATATCGAGCTGGTGCGTGGCAACCAGGTCGAGGTGATGATCGCGGCCAAGGGTGGCGGCTCCGAGAATAAATCCAAGGTGGTGATGCTCAACCCGTCAGATTCGGTGGTGGATTGGGTGCTCAAGACCATTCCGACCCTCGGTGCCGGTTGGTGCCCGCCGGGCATGCTCGGCATCGGTATCGGCGGCACGGTCGAAAAAGCGGCGCTGATGGCTAAAGAGTCCCTGATGGAGGTCATCGATATGACCGAGTTGCAGGCGCGGGGAGCCCAGAATCGGGAAGAAGAGCTGCGGCTGGAGCTGTATGAGAAGATCAACCAGCTAGGGATAGGCGCGCAGGGGCTCGGTGGCCTGACAACCGTGCTGGATGTCAAAATCAAATCCTGCCCGACCCATGCCGTGTCGCTGCCGGTCGCACTGATCCCCAACTGTGCCGCGACCCGACATATTCACTTCATTCTGGATGGCTCGGGTCCTGCCGAGTTGATTCCGCCGCCCATTTCTGCCTGGCCTGAGATCCAGTGGGAAGGTGCCAAGAGCGCCCGTCGCGTGCAACTCGATGGCATCACCAAGGCCGAGATCGCCAGCTGGAAAGTGGGTGAGACCCTGCTGCTCAATGGCACCATATTGACTGGCCGCGATGCCGCCCATAAGCGTATCCAGGATCTGCTCAAGGCCGGTGAACCGCTACCGGATGGCGTCAATTTCGAAGGACGCTTTATCTATTACGTCGGTCCCGTGGATCCGGTGCGTGACGAGGTGGTCGGCCCCGCCGGTCCCACCACATCGACCCGCATGGATAAATTCAGCGAAACCATGTTGGGTGAGGCGGGTCTGTTCGGCATGATTGGCAAGTCCGAACGTGGCCCGGTGGCGATTGCCGCGATCAAACAGCACCAGGCGGCCTATCTGATGGCCGTTGGCGGCGCTGCCTACCTGGTGTCCAAGGCCATCAAAAAGGCGCGCAAGGTAGCGTTTGAAGACTTGGGGATGGAAGCCATCTACGAATTCGAGGTGGTGGATATGCCGGTGACGGTCGCGGTCGACAGCCAGGGCAACAATATTCACGAGATGGGCCCGGCCCACTGGAAGGCGATTCTGCAACCGGTCGATGTAAAAACCGTCGATTAGGCACCAAGGAGGGAGGCGATGCGCCTCCCTTGTCGCATTAATAGCCAAACGCATTGTTTTATCAGAAATTTCTATTGTAATCGTCGCCTGGTTTCCCTATTATGCCGCCCGTCGTCAGCCAACGCTGATGGGCAAGGTGATGAGCTCACACCTAAATAAGAGTTCGACAACGGTGAGGTGTCCGAGTGGCTGCCCAGTCTGCGCAGCAGACGATGAAAAAGAGCACGCATGGCGTGCGACGCAGCCACCTCACAGCACGGTTAGAAGGTGATGAACTCACGCCTAAACAAGAGTTCGACAACGGTGAGGTGTCCGAGTGGCTGAAGGAGCACGCCTGGAAAGTGTGTATACGGCAACGTATCGAGGGTTCGAATCCCTCCCTCACCGCCATCTTCAAAGAAGAGCTGCAGCAATGCGGCTCTTTTTGTATCTGCAATTCCCGCGGAGGGAGGGTGAGGGCCCTCGTGGGTTCGAGCCGAGCGTAGCGAGACAACATCGCGTAGCGATGGCCCCGCAGGGGGGCGCGATAGCGCATCATCCCTCCCTCATCGCCATATCAATGAAAAGAGCCCTATCGAAAGATAGGGCTCTTTTCATTTATCCGGTGATGGGAGGATTGGGTTCGAACCCTGGTTCGACAAAATGGCAGGATAGCCATTTTGGACTGCCAACTGCAGCCCGCAGGGCGAGCGCCATGGACGGTGCGAGTCAATCCCGACCGGGGGCTGCAGATGATGCCCTATAACAGTCATCATCTTGGAACGATGTTCCACTCTATCCCCTCGGTTTAGGCTGATCCGGTCCCGCCTGGCAGACGCTTGCTATCTGTTCACCTCCGGTGAGCGGCGGCGGGCCAAGGGGGCAAAAGGCTTGCCCCCTTGACCCCTGGCCTTGAGCTTATGCCGACTGCCGGGACAACTCCGAGCTGCCGGGCTGCTCTCCATCGGCCGGGAGCCACACGCCATCCATGGCGTGACGCTCCCTTTTGCGGTCATCCTGACCGCGCACCGATTCCAATCAACCCTGCACTCGGCCCGGCAGACGACTTCTGGTTTTGGCGTATAAGATCAAGAGCCTGTCATAGATAGTATCGGGATATCGGCCTTCTCATCTGCAAATTATCGCTAGGTGGCTTCACGCTCATATTTCTAGGCACCAAGGGCTCTGTGTAATCGTATGCATAATTTGACATATAAATGCCGTTGCTATTATTTCAGCATCAATGAAGCTCCGAACCCTGGATATTTGATACATAGCACATATAAACCGGATTAATGGACGTACGCTAGGGCCCTCTTTATGAAAACAGCGCTGGCTGTGTTATATCGGTTCGGCTCATTAGTATGCTCAATTCTATTGCGGGTCAGCCTATCCTAAATATCCAAGCTATAGGGGGGATTTATGTCCGAGATCCAACACTTGGCTACACCATTTAGTTACTCCTCCGCGGTGGTCGCCGGTGATTATGCATTTATTGCCTTACACCGCGGGTTCGGGGATGATTTTGAAACCCAGTGCAAAGGCGCCCTGGATGGGATACGGCAAACCCTGGAGCGGATCGAGGTCCCCTTATCCTCCCTGGTCAAGGTCACGGTATGGATTAAACATATTCAGGACTTGCCAGTGATGGAAAAATTATTTACCGGGTACTTTGCAGCGGGTAAATATCCGGCACGCATGACGGCGACGACGCAATTTTTTGACCCGGATTGTCTGGTGATGATCGAGGGCATTGCATTTTGTCGCTGATGAAGGTGACGAATGCATATAACATAAGTGTTTATTTATTGCTTCAGTCAGTCGCGGTAATATTCGGCATGGCCAATGGAATTTCTGCAGGACTCTTTATCGTGATGGGGGATATAGAGTCCTGAAACAGATTGTCATTGCAGTATGCGATCTATTGACTGTCTGTTGTCACTATTCGGCCTCGACTATATATTTGAGGCTATCTCCATGGATCTGTGGCAATCCGATATTATCCATTCGCCAGGTCCATTTGTTGGTCGATGGCTTTTAAAAAATCTTTCATCGGTACCGGTCGGCCAAATAGGTAGCCTTGTAAGGATCCCACGCCTCTATCACGTAGATAATCGGCTTGTTCTCGGGTTTCAACGCCCTCCGCGACCAATGAAATACCAAGCCGAAGCCCGAGATCAATGACATTATCGACGATATGCTGGGAGAGTGGCTCGGTGCCAATGCGACGCACGAAGGATTGGTCGATTTTGAGGGTATCCACTTTGAAGTTTTGTAAATAGGCCAGACTGGAGTGACCGGTACCGAAGTCATCAATCGCCAGACGAACACCCATATTACTGATATCCTCAATCAGCTGTATGGTGCTGCCATCGGTGATCAGCGTTTCCCGCTCGGTAATCTCGAGTCCCAGTTGAATATTCTTGGCATGGGTGCGGGCCAGAAATTTCCAACACTCACCCAGTAACCGATTGTTTCTACAGCATGCTCCGCTAATATTGAAGCTTAAATGGAAATTTTTGGGAAACTCACCAGCATACTCTTCGAGTTGCTCGGCCACGCTACGCATCAATTGCCAGGTCATAGGGGCAATGAGTCCACTGGCTTCGGCCTGGGGAATAAACAGATCCGGATTAATGATTCCGACCGAAGGATGTTTCCAGCGCATTAATACTTCGGCACCACAGATTTTATGACTTTTGGCATCCACCAGGGGCTGAACAAAGGGAATAAATTCATGAGCCCGAATTGCGCGAGCTATTTCGCCAATCGGTGAACGGGGCCGCCCCAATAACCACCAGGTCACCACAGAGACCAACAGGGAGAATAGCGTTAAAAAGCCAACACTCACTTTATTGTTGCTTAACACATCGGCAAGGCGGTTGACCGGGGACAAGAGAATATGAATGGACAGAGGGAACTTTGTCGAGCTCAATGATTCATGGCGATAGTGATCTGAAAAGGTAACGTTATGCCTGAATTCGCCTTGACCATCCAGCCAATAATAGCCGACGTTTAATAGGGCATTTGAATTTTCCCGCCGCGTTGATAGGACGTATCTGAGTGTGTCGGAATCAATGGTACTGACGACCTCTCCATCGGGAAATGCCGAGCGTAAGGATAAAAATGGATGTTCTGGCGTGACAAAATTGCCCGGAAATAGCTGTAATCGACCCGCTTGATAGTCGGGATTTTTTTCTCGCCAGGAGCGAACACCAAAGATAGAGGAACAATAAAACTGACCATCATGGGCCAGACTGCTGGAGCGAATCACGGGGGATAAGGCCGCAATTTTACTCAGGGCAATGGTGACATTCGCACAGGGGGCCGTTAATAACTCGGCCGCTTGATGATTGCTCTTATCCGCTTCAAGGAGTAACGCCTCGACATCCGTCAAGATGCGCCTGGCATCGCGCAGAGAAGCTTCTTCTTGCTGGGTTTTATAATTCTTTTGCAGTAACAACATGCCGACGCAGAGGAATAAAAGAAAACACAGCAGGGCATAACACAATCTCAGCCAAGGGCGGGAGATATCCAGAAAAGGTAGGGTCATAGTAGCCTATACCGGGTGGCGAAATGATCTAAATGACTTGTGAAAAGCCCGTCTAAACAATGAAAACAGACGTCAACTTACAATCGAAATTAGTTACTTTTGAATTTTAAGTTTCGAATAAGTCCAGCATGATACATCCATCAATTAGATGATTCCATAACAAATCTTCCGTGTAAACACAGGAATGCAAGCGGTTACATGATTTTTATTTCAATATGGGTGCACTGCGAATGGATCCCTTTGTCGATGCGAATTCACCACGCATGCTTATATTGAGACCCTTATGGATCCATTTATTGGCATATGAAAGATCATCAGAGATAGGATTATTCGGCTGCGGCAATCAGGTCGCTGTTGCTCGCCGGGTCCGCGACATCAGAATCTGGCCCCTAAACTCAATAGGTGACGCCACTCCTTATTATCATCGGGCACCAACTTCTGGCCTGCCCATTGCAGCCAGACATCATCCCACTCAATTTCGCTGCGCCAGGAGAGACTCAGAAAATCGTTCAGGTAGTAGCGTAAGCCCAGTGACGCCTCGATGCTCTGGTTGAGCGTGACATGAGGCGAAACCTGATCCAGGTAGCGGGTATAGGAGCCATCGGAGAAGAGTTCGGTACTGCCTTCCCAGAACGGTTGTCGATATTCCCAGCCCATAGACGCGAACGGATAACTGGCATGGTGAGCATTGAAGATCACATTCAGGCCATTATTTCCTTCCTGCCAATAGCTTTGACTGAGGCCACCTTGCAGCACCGCCTCGAGGCGCCGTCGTTTATCATTCCAGAAGCGATAACCAGGGCCGGTTCCGTAGTCGACGCTCAGGTAGCTGATGGCCAACATGTCATATTGGTAATAGATGGAGCTGCGCCAGAACCATTGCTGATCCTGAAAATAATCGGCCATGGGTTTGAGTCGATATTTATGACTCTTGGTGACGCCATCTACGGTTTCGTAGAGGTATTTGCCTTCCAGGGTATAACGCCAGTCGAGATCGGCCAGCTCGACTTGCCCAGTGAAGTCGATGTTATCGGTTCGTTTGTCGTTGCGTTTGAGCTTGACGCTGAGATCCCCTTGTCCAGCCCAGAACCAATGAGGCTCGGTGCTCGAGGTACTAGCGGTGAGAGCCCCTGGTTTGACCGGCTGAGGGCGGGTAGAGGCGAGTTTACTCAAGCGCCAGCGTTTGACGGCATCGCGGCGCACCGTCAGGGGCGCACCATAGGGCAGAGCGATACGGATCTGCTGCTCTTCGATCGCCTCGATATGACCACTGAGGCGATCACCATTGCGCATCCATAAGGTATCGGCCTGCGCGGCCAGACAGCCAGTTACTCCCGCCAATACGATCCATGCCCGCATATCCCGACTCCTTGCTGCGCGGAGGCTGACCCGGTTGCCAAGGCGTCAATGGCCCTGGCGCCATGGTGGCCGTGTTTATTCGGCTATACGGATAGTTTCAGCCGCTCCAGGGTGTAGGCTCTGACCTGGGCCGCCAGTTCGGCATCCGTGATCAGGGAGCGGCCGAAGGAGGGGATCATCGCCTTGAGCTTGTCCTGCCAGGCGGCCGTTTGCATCTGCTGCGGGAAGCAACGCGCCAACACATCCAACATGGTTTTGACACTCACAGAGGCGCCGGGAGAGGCGCCCAGTAACGCCGCCAGGCTACCATCCTCGGCGGCAACGATTTCGGTACCAAACTCGAGTTTGCCCCATTTCTGGTGACAGCCCTTGATGATCTGCACCCGTTTGCCGGCGTGCGCCAGTTTCCAGTCTTCCGGACGGGCCAGTGGCATAAACTCCATCAGTGATTCCATGCGTTGGCCGTGATTCTTGAGGGCCTCTTTGACCAGATATTTCGTCAGCTCCAGGTTATAGGTACCCGCGCCAATCAGGCTCTTCAGATTGTTGGGCTTCACTGATTTGACCAAATCCAGCCGGGAGCCATGTTTCAAGAAACGGGTGGTAAAACCGGCGTAGGGACCGAACAGCAGACTGGGTTTGCCATCGATGATCCGGGTGTCCAGATGGGGCACCGACATGGGGGGCGCTCCCACTGGAGCCAGGCTGTACACCTTGGCATGATGCTGCTGAACGATGGCTGGATCCTGGCAAATCAACCACTGACCACTCACCGGAAATCCGCCATAACCTGCGGCTTCCTTGATGCCCGATTTTTGCAGCAAGTGCAGCGCGCTGCCGCCAGCCCCTAAAAAGACGAACGGGCTTTCGATGGTCAGGGTTTCGCTGCCCGGCAGTTTTCTCGCCTTCAGGGTCCAGCGTTTTTTCCCGCCATGGCTTTGGTGTAGCCCCATCACCTTGGTGTTGGTCAGCAATTCGAAACGGCCCTGCTGCTGCAAGGCGTGGATCAGGGTTCGGGTCAGGGCACCGAAATTGACATCGGAGCCATGCTCAACGCGCGTAGCCGCCAGCTTGGGCTCGGCGGCGCGGCCTGCCAGCATCAGGGGCATCCAGTGTTGCAAGGTGTGCGGATCCTCTGCCCACTGCATCGGTGCGAACAGATGATGGGAGCTCAGCGCCGCATAACGGGATTTGAGAAACGCAATATTCTGCTCGCCCCACACCGCACTCAGGTGCGGAACCCGGTTGATAAAGGTTGATGGATCGAGTGCGGGATCGGACTCCACCAGATGGGACCAGAACTGCAGCGAAACTTCGAACGCGGCATTGATGTCCAGTGCTCGTTGAATGCCGACGTGACCCTGCGCATCGGGCGGTGTGTAGTTAAGTTCGCAATAACCGGCATGGCCGGTTCCGGCGTTGTGTAGCGCTTGCGAGCTTTCCTGAGCCACATCCGGGAGCTGTTCAATCATACAGATATGCCATGCCGGGTTCAGGCGGTGCAGCAACATGGCGAGTGTTGCGCTCATAATACCGCCGCCAACCAAAGTAACATCTGCCTGAATCGAAGCCATGGAACCCACTCGCTACTAATGCCAAAGGACTAAATTATATATATTTTATCCGGCCCATGTCGCACTTTTCTAACGACCGGAAGCAGACGGGATGGGCGCAGTTTGGCCGCCAGTTGGGGAGAATGGTGCTGTCACGGGGAATACCGGCTTAGTCGCTCACGGAGTGAGCAATATTCTTCGCCATATTAAAGCCGGTGATGGCAAATCCGAGCTCTTGATAGAGTTTGCAAGCGCGTTGATTGTGATAGGCCACTCGTAGTTTGAGCTGTTGAATGCCGAGCGGTTGCAGTTGTTGCTCCAACGCAACCATAGCCTGCTTGCCAAAACCCTGACTTCGATAGGGCGCTTCCACATACAAGTCATAGATAAATGTCGAGTGATCGGAACTATTGATGGCGTGCCATAAATAGCCAACCCGGCAGATCTGGCCGGCAATCTCGGCATCCAGACACAGCAGAGAATGGTCCTGGCTCGTTGGACCGGCAGGGAAATAACGCAGCAGGTCACGCTTGGCTAATTCAATAGCCAGCGCTTTGGAGTGACCATAATTTTCGACCAGCTCCTCGCTATAGTCGGCGATAAAATAATCACAATAAGCAGGAAACTCTTCCGGCAACATGGGTCTGAGTCTAAGCATGAATATCTCCTACGACACTTGTCGCGTGAATGGGTCGAACGGCGCTACCGCTATGGACGGAGTTGGGAGGGACAGATCATGCTAATGATTTTTTCCACAATCGAATCCGCCGTTTGATCATCGATATTGAAATTATGGTCAGTCTCGAAAAATGAAAGTTCAACCCGCGGACTCAGCATATAACGCTTCGGGACATCCAGGCCACCATATTCATCCTGGGCGCCCTGAATAATAAGCATGGGCGTATTGATCGCGGACAAATGCAAATACCGTTCTGGCTCATCCGGTTGTTCAGGATGTTTAAATGGATAACCCAAACAGATAATCTGTTTTAGTGCCATCTTGTCCGCGATAAGGGATGAGACCCGTCCACCGGATGAGCGCGATAAAACGGTCACGCAGTCGGCTATGCCGAGTTCCCGAATGCGCTGTTCCAGATAGTTACAGCGGCTCTCGATAGCTTGTTTTTTGCGGCGAAAAAGATAGCTGAAATAAGATGGGTGAAGCAGTGCATAGAATAACTGTACGATTCGTAAATTAAAGGTTTTAATCCATGCAGGGAGTGTGGATATTTTTTGTTCGAGCCGTCGCAGTTGATAAATGACGGCTCCTGCCGGATCCTCCCAATAGATCTCGATAGGTGTCTTGCGGAGCCTGGTCAGTAGTTTCTGGTTCAAGGCTTCGTCTTTCTGCCAATTATCACGGCCAACCAACAGCAGTGCGAGTGTTTTGCGGGGCATGATATCCCAGAAGAGGCGTTATCAATCGATACGGCGCATTGTAATGGAGAGCTGAAGCAAGTGCGATGGTTAGAGGGGCTGTTTTAGTATTCAATCATTAGAATTTCCAATGAATGGCGCATCAATATATGCGCCATCCACGAGTTTGAAATTGTTATTGGCTAACAATCAACTTGGATTCCTGAACACCTTTTTTCCTTGAAAATCACTCACCACGGATAATTTTGTTCTGGCATATAACACACCCATTTTAACTTCTTGCCATACATATGTGAGTGTGCCTGGCTTGGCATCGACTTCGATGGTGTCAGTATTTTCAGACTTTGATGTGATACTGTGTTTTCCGGGAGTCACTTCTTTGTAAATAAAGGTATGCGCTGCAGTTTGCCCTACCAGCGCACCATCAATCAATACATCCATCTTCACTCCAGCACCCATACCTTCATTACGGAAGATATAAAGTACTGCTTTATCTTGGGCCACGGTAAAATATTTGAATGATATTGGATTTGAATTTAACGGGATCCATGCTGTGCCATTAAAAGCGAGACTTCGTATATCGTGTTACATGAAAAAAGCCCGCGAAGAGTCGCGGGCTTTTAAGCTGAATCACGGCGGGGTTACAGCACGCGGACGACCAGGCCCTTGAGGTAGAAACCTTCCGGGTAGGCGACTGAAATCGGATGATCGGCCGCCTGGCCCATGCGCTCGATGATCTGCGCTTCGCGGCCGGCATCCAGTGCAGCATCGGCGACCACTTTCTGGAACAGATCCGAAGTCATCAGGCCGGAGCAGGAGAAGGTCAGCAAGATGCCGTTCGGATTCAACAGCTGGCAGGCCAGCAGGTTGATGTCCTTGTAGCCACGGCAGGCGCCTTCGAGTTGGGTTTTGCTCTCGGCAAACTTCGGCGGATCCAGCACTATCATGTCGAACTTGTCGCCTCGCTCGCGGCACTCGCGCAGCATTTTGAACACGTCCTGCTTAAGGAACTGGGCCTTGCCCAGATCCAGCTGGTTGAGCTCGGCATTGCGACGGGCCAACGCCAGGGCGGGGTCTGACACATCGACGTTGACCACTTCGCTGGCGCCACCTTGCAGGGCATAGACACCGAAACCACCGGTATAGCAGAAGCAGTTCAGAACCTTGCGGCCCTTGGCATAGCGGCCGGCAATGGCGCGGTTATCCCGTTGGTCCAGATAAAAGCCGGTCTTGTGGCCGGTCTTGATATCGATGGCAATTTTGACGCCATTGTTCTCTTCGATCACCAGCTCATCCGGTGGCGTTTCGCCATACACCACGCCTTGGCGCTCGCTCAGGCCTTCTTTTTTACGCACCGGCACATCGGAGCGTTCGTACAGGCTGCACTCGGGGAACAGTTGCTTGAGGGCATCAAACAGCTGTTTCTTGTGGAATTCAGCACCTGCGGAGAGCAGTTGGCAGACCAGAAAATCGTTGTAGCGGTCGATGATGATGCCGGGCAGGCCGTCGGACTCCGCGGCGACCAGACGGTAAGCCGACAGTCCTTGCTGCTCGATCAGGCTCTGACGACCGGCTTGGGCGGCAGCCAGACGACGGACGAAGAAATCGGTATCGATCTGCTCGCTACGGGTAAAAGTCCAGACCCGGATGCGGATCTGGGATTCCGGAGACCAGGCACCACGCGCTAACCAGCGGCCATCATTGCTGAAGACTTCGACCGGGGCGCCGTTGTTCGGTTTGCCTTTGACATTCTCGATGGCCTTGGAAAAAACCCAAGGATGACGGCGTAAAAGGGACCGCTCCCGCTCTTTTTGCAGGTAAACGAAGGTGCTCATGGGATTCTCTCAGGACAAATGCAGATTAAGGGCGCACATTTTAGTGCTGCCGACGACAAAAGGGAAATGGCTGCGCCAATAACTCTACTGAATATTGCAGATTCCATACAATTTGTTGAATTGCTTGCACTATGCAAAATCTTGTAAGGTTCCTTAGAGGTCCGACCGCGGCTATTTATCATGCACGGCGTTGAAATTTACGCCGTATGGGCGGTTAGCAATGATGAGTGAGGAGAGGGGATGAAATCCTGGGTACGGCGTTATCGTGGTCGCTTGGTGCTGTTGGTCATGGCCGCCGGTTTAGTGTTCTGGTGGGGCATGCCGCTGGTGTTTCCACCACCGGTCGAATACATGACGGTGCCGGTCAGCCGTCAGGATATCCGCGAAACGGTACTGGCGACCGGCTCCCTGGAAGGGCGTAAACAGGTCAACGTCGGCGCCCAGGTTTCTGGTCAGCTCAAGCAGCTCAAGGTCCAGCTGGGTGATACTGTGATTCAGGGACAACTGCTGGCCGAGATTGATCCGGTGATCCAGCAAAATGATCTGCGTGATGCCCAGGCCGCGCTGGATAATGTGCTGGCGCAAAAACAGGCCAAACAGGCGCTGCTGAAACAATATACCGCCAACCTGCACCGCCAGCAGACGATGCGCCATCAGGATGCCAGTGCGGAAGCGGATCTGGAACAAGCTATCGCGAATGAAGCCCAGACCCGGGCTGAACTGCGGGCGTTGGATGCCCAGATCCGTCAGGCCCATATCAAGGTCGATACCGCCACGGCGAATCTCGGATATACCCGCATCAGCGCGCCCATGGATGGCGTTGTGATTGCCATTGTCACCGAAGAGGGGCAGACAGTCGTCTCTTCTCAATCGGCACCGACTATTTTGAAACTCGCCGATCTGGATACCATGACGGTCAAGGCGCAGATCTCGGAAGCCGATGTGATCCGGGTGCAACCGGGGCAGGCCACCAGTTTCACCATTCTCGGGGATCCGGATACCCGTTATCAGGCCACCATGCGCGCCATTGAACCGGCGCCAGAATCGGAAAGCTCGGACTCCAGCAGTACCACTACCAGTTCCACAACGACTTCGGCCATCTATTACAACGGCTTGTTTGATGTGCCCAATCCGGATCACAAGTTGCGCGTCTCCATGACGGCCCAGGTGGAAATCACTCTGGGCGAGAGCAAGCAGGTACTGGCGATCCCGCTGTCGGTGCTCGGTACTCGCCAAGCGAGCGGCCAATACGAGGTGCTGGTACTCGAAAAGGGGCAACCCCAACGCCGTCTGGTGACCCTGGGGCGTAAAGACAGCGTGAATGTAGAAATTCGTGCCGGCTTGCAAGAAGGGGATCGGGTCGTCATGGGCGACAGCATGAGTGCCGCCGCCGCGCAAGCCAGCTCATCCGAACGGCGTGGCCCGCCACCCCGGGGGTAACTGATGACACAGCCGTTACTCCAGCTGGAAAATCTGGAACGCTGCTTCCTCAGCGGTGAAGAGGAAGTGAGTGTGCTCAAGGCCATTAACCTGAGCATCTATCCGGGCGAACTGGTGGCCATTATCGGTGCCTCCGGCTCCGGCAAATCCACCTTGATGAATATTCTCGGGTGTCTGGATCGGCCCACCCGGGGCGATTACCGGGTGCGAGGGCAATCGACTCGTGACCTGTCGGTGGACGATCTGGCGGCGCTGCGGCGTCATCACTTCGGCTTTATTTTTCAGCGTTACCATCTATTGCCCCATCTGGATGCGGTGGGCAATGTGGAGATCCCGGCTATTTATGCCGGTGACGACAAGCCGCAACGCCATGAACGAGCCAGCCAGTTGCTGAGCCGATTGGGATTGGCAGATCGGCTCGGGCATACCCCGGGGCAGCTCTCCGGTGGTCAGCAGCAGCGGGTCAGTATTGCCCGGGCACTGATGAATGGTGGCGATGTGATCCTGGCGGATGAACCGACCGGGGCGCTGGATAGTCGCAGCGGACAGGAGGTGATATCCATCCTGCGCGAACTGCATGCCCAGGGACATACGGTGATCCTGGTGACCCATGATCCGCAGGTGGCAGCCCATGCTGAGCGGATCATCGAAATCCATGATGGCGAGATCATTGCCGATCGCCGTCATCAACCCGAGCAGGCGCAGCAACCACAGAAACCTCAGGCGGAGTCGACGCCCGGCAGTGCCAGCAAGCGGGATGCGGTCGGCACCTCACAGCCACACCGTCAGCACTGGCGAGCCCGCTGGGGACAGTTCAGCGAAGCCTTCAAGATGGCCGGAATTGCCATGGCATCCCATCGCATGCGTACCTTGCTGACCATGCTGGGGATCATCATCGGCATTATGGCGGTGGTCAGCGTGG
This sequence comes from Pseudaeromonas sp. HNCC25DJ182, assembly GCF_055413365.1. NCBI lineage: Bacteria > Pseudomonadati > Pseudomonadota > Gammaproteobacteria > Aeromonadales > Aeromonadaceae > Pseudaeromonas > Pseudaeromonas sp. HNCC25DJ182. The sequence continues at coordinate 53,782 of NZ_JBVAYG010000004.1, forward strand.
TGGCATTGGGGCAGGGAGCTCAGCAAAAAGTGGTCAATGACATAAGCTCCATCGGCACCAACACCATCGATATCTATCCGGGCAAAAGCTGGGGTGACGAGCGGGCGGCGGCCATCGAGACCCTGGTGCCCGCCGATCTGGTGGCTTTGCAAGCCCAAGTCTACACCGATAGCGTGACCCCGAGTCTGAGCAGCAATCAGATCCTGCGCTATGGCAATATCACGGCGAACGGCTCGATTGGCGGTGTCGGCGAGCAATATTTCCGCGTGCGCGGCTATACCGCAGCCCAGGGAGTGCTGTTTAGCCGCGAGGATGTTCAGCAACAAGCCCAGGTGGTGGTCATTGACCACAACACCTGGAAGAAATTCTTCCCCCATGGCGAAAATCCGCTGGGGCAGGTGATGCTGCTCGGGAGTTTGCCCTGCCGCATTATCGGTGTCACAGCAGAGAAAGAGAGCCCGTTTGGCAACTCCGATAGCCTGAATGTGTGGATCCCCTATACCTCGGCCATGAGTCGTCTGTTGGGGCAGAGTTATTTCAGCTCGATTACGGTGCGGGTTAAAGAGGGGATGTCGAATGCGATTGCCGAGCAGGGGATCCTCAAGCTCCTGACCCAACGGCATGGGGTGCAGGATGTGTTTACCAACAGCAGTGACAGCATCTTGAAGACGGTGCAGAAAACCACCGGCACCCTGACGCTGCTGATTTCGGCCATCGCCGTCATTTCCCTGATCGTGGGCGGGATAGGGGTGATGAATATCATGCTGGTATCCGTCACCGAGCGGACCCAGGAGATCGGCATCCGCATGGCGGTAGGGGCGCGACAGAGCGATATCCTGCAGCAGTTCCTGATCGAGGCGGTGCTGGTCTGCTTGTGTGGCGGCGCCCTCGGCGTGCTGTTGTCGCTGGGGATCGGCGTTGTCTTCTCCTGGTTTGTCCAAGTCATGAGCATGGTGTTCTCGTTTTCCTCCATTCTGGTCGCCGTATTCTGCTCGACGCTGATTGGTGTGCTGTTTGGCTATCTCCCGGCGCGCAATGCGGCGCAACTTGATCCGATTGAGGCGTTAGCTCGTGAATAAATCAACATTGACCCGACATGTGTGCCGGCATCCGCTGGCGCGGCTGATCCCGATCTGTCTGGGACTACCTCTGCTACTGAGCGGTTGCACGGCGCTGCGTTCTGATTATCAGCGCCCCGCCATGTCGATGCCTGCGCAGTGGCAGCAGCAGACCACCGCCACTAGCAGCTCTATCCGGCAGAGTGAACCCTGGTGGCAGGCGTTTGCCGACCCGACCCTCAATCATCTGATTACCGAGGTACTGGCTCGGAATAATGATCTGGCGGTCGCCGGTATCAAACTGCGCAAGGCCCGCCTGCAGGCCGATTTGACGGCCACGAACCGCACACCGGATCTGGCCGTCAGCGCCAGCTCCCAGAGCTCGCGCCCCTTAAGCTCGGGCGGTAACTCGACGCAAAGCCATACGGTCCAGGCCTCGGTCAGCTATGAGCTAGATCTCTGGGGGCGCCTGGCCAGTAGCCGCGATGCTGCCCGCTGGGAGGCCGAGGCGACGGCGCAAGATAAGGCGGCCACCGAGTTGAGCCTGATTGGCACCACAGCCCAGCTCTATTGGCAAATTGCTTATCTGCACCAAAGCCTGACCCTGGGGGAAGCCAGCCTGCTCGATACCCGTCGGGCACTGGAACTGGCGCAGCTAAAACATCAAGCCGGTGCGACCGACGGTCTGGATCTGCTGCAAGCCGAGCAGGATCTGGCCACTCAGGAGGCCAGTCTGACTCAGACACGGCAACAACTCACGGCTCAGCGCCATGCATTAGCCATCTTGTTTGATGCGCCTCCTGAGCAGCGGCAGGCCGAGCGTACCAGCCTGAATGGCGTTGTGCTGCCGCAGCCCCAGGCGGGAGTCCCGGCACAACTGCTAGCGCGTCGACCCGACTTGCAGGCCAGTGAATATCGGCTGCGATCCACTCTGGCCAGTGGTGATAACACCCGTCTGAGCTTGTATCCGGTGTTGTCATTGACCGGCAGTGCCGGCGGGCAAAGTACCGATTTGAGCCAGGTTCTTCAGGATCCGGTCGGTACACTGGGTGCCGGATTGAGTTTGCCCTTCGTCAACTGGAACCAGCAGCAGTTGAATGTGCAATTGGCCAATGAGGAGTACGCCCAGGCGGTGGTGGAATTCCGACAGTCGCTGTATCAGGCACTCTCCGATGTTGAAACCGCGTTGGCGGCTCGTGAGCACTATCAACAACAACAAGGCTATCTGGCTCGGGCCCTGACGCTGGCGGAGCGCAGCGAGCAACTGGCCGAGGTGCGTTATCGGCAGGGCGCCACCGGGGTGCAGGAGTGGCTCGACGAGCAGGAGAAACGCCGCACCGCCGAGCTGGCATTGGCGGGCAATCTGCGGGATCAGTTAAATAACCAGATGACCTTGTTCCAGGCCTTGGGCGGCGCCGAGCAGCCCGCGTCGACTACCTCCGGCTCCTAGCCCCGGACGTCCGGTTTCTTCTGCTGGTTATCGGTAGAAATAAAAACGCCTGGCTCATACCAGGCGTTTTCATGGGTTGTTACCGACGATTAGGCGGCGGACTCTTCCGGCTCGAGGGGCTCCGGCGTCAGATGATGACAGAACAGGGCATCCAGCAGCTCCAGGCCCCGCTCTAGCGCCTCCTCATCGAAATCGAAGAGGTTGGCATGATGGCCAGCACTGAGTGTTGCCCCCAAGACCAGATACGCGGCCTGACCACCATTCTTTTGTACCCGCTCCAGCAGAAAACCGGCGTCATCACTGGCACCAAACGGCCGGTTATGGATGACGTTGAATCCCAACTCACTGGCCACCAAGGTCACGGTATGGACCAGGGCGGGGGAGTTGTGGATGGAGATCGCTTCTCCCTGACGGCGAATACGGTAATCGACCTCATGGGCGAGGGCGGTTCCCTGGACGATGCGCTGCACGGCCGAAAACATATAGTCATTCAGTTGTGCGGTAGCACCTCGTGTTTCCCCTTGCAGCAACGCGTAGGCAGGAACCACATTGCGCTCGCCATTACTGGTCAGTTGTCCAATGTTCAACCGTGTCATGCCATCGCGATGGCGCGGAATGGCCAGCATCTGGCCTACGGCTTGGCAGGCTGCGGCGAGGGCATTGGCTCCGGCGTTGGGCTCCAGTCCGGCATGGGCGGCACGGCCAATAAACTCCACATCAAATTTGGTGGAGCTCAAGAATCCATCAGGGCAGACCACCAATTCGCCGCTATCAGCATGGATCCCCAGATGGATGGCATAGAGTTGATCCACATCGTCCAGCTCGCCACCGGAAGCCAGGGCCTTACCGCCACGGCAGCCTTCTTCAGCCGGTTGGAAAATCAGCTTGATGCGACCACAGAGCTGATCTTTTTTCTCGGCCAGGAGCAACCCGAGCACCACGCCAAGCGCTGCATGACCATCATGCCCACAGGCATGCATCGAGCCTGGATTTTGCGAGACAAATCCGGCTTGGACCGGGTAATGGTTGGCCTGATCCGACTCCTGGAGATGGACCGCATCCAGATCAACCCGCAGTGCAACACAGGGGCCAGGGCGACCGGTATCCAGTTCGGCGATCAGACCGGTCAGGCTGATTTTATCCAGCCATACCGGATCCGCCCCCTGAGCCAGAGCCCGGGATTTTTCAAACGCCTCGTCGATATGACGCCCCATGACCGCCGAAATAGAGACAATCTGATCGCCGAGTTTGATCTGGTAACCGACATTGGCCAAGGCGGCGGCAATCAGACTGGTGGTGCGATACTCACACCAGGCCGTCTCGGGGAAACGGTGAAAATCACGCCGCCAGTGACTTAATAAAGCGTGCATGCAGGGCTCCGTGCTCAAGGTTGCTGATCCGTATCCATGGCTGCAGGCAACTGGGTTACCAGCAGTTGGTCAATCTTGTAGCTGTCGATATCGACCACTTCGAACTTATAACCGGCAAAGTTGACCGAATCGGTCCGTTTCGGGATTTTCCGCAAGGTATACATCATGAAGCCGGCTATCGTTTCGTAGTTTTCCGCCTCGGGGAACTCATCAATCGTCAAAGCCCGCATGACATCATCGATAGGTGCGGCACCATCGATGAGCCAGGAGTGTTCATCCCGCTTGACGATCTGCTCTTCCAGGCTGTGGGACGAGACCAGATCACCCATCAGCGTATTCATGACATCGTTGAGCGTGATGATACCCACCACCAGAGCATATTCATTCAGCACCACGGCGAAGTCCTGGCGGTTTGCCTGGAAGCTGTCGAGTGTTTCCGAGAGTGTCAGCGAGTCCGGGATCATCAAGGGGGCCTTGAGCAGACTTTCACTGCGCAGAGAAACACTCTGTTGCTGGATAATGCGCAGCAATATGTCCTTGGTATCGACAAAACCGATGACGTGATCGATGACATCCTCACACACCAGGAATTTAGAGTGCGGGTTATCGGCGATTTTCTGTTTAACCAGCTCTTCGTTGTCCAGTCGATCGAAGAAGATGATGCTGTCACGGGCCGTCATCGCAGAGGGAACTGTTTTGGTATCCAGTTCGAACACATTTTCGATCAGTTGGTGCTCCTGCTTGCGCAGGGCGCCAGCCTGGGCGCCAGCTGCAACCATGGCATACACATCATCCGGCGTGATCTCTTCTTTATGCTGGATGTGCATATTGAAGACGCGCAAGAACAGACTGGCTGAGCCATTGAACAGCCAGACGAGTGGACGAAACACCAATAGCAGCAAGCGCATCGGCTTGACGATCAGCATGGCAATCGATTCAGGCAGCATCATGGCAATCCGTTTAGGGATCAGATCCGCAAACAGGATGAACAAGGAGGTCACAATCGAAAACGATAGTATGAAGCTGACGCTACCGAGCAACGGCGGCTCCAGCCAGAACATCAGCAAATTGGAAATGTACGGCGTGAGTGCCGATTCGCCGATAATACCGGCCAGGATTGCCACAGCGTTCAGACCTATGGTCACCACAGTAAAGAAGTGGCCCGGGTGTAGTTTCAGATCCAGGATCTGTTGTGCGCTGAGATGCCCATCCTCAGCCAGTTGCTGCAGTTTCAGTTTGCGTGATGCCGCAAATGCAATTTCCGATGCTGTAAAAAACGCACTGGCAGCAATCAATCCAAGAATGATGAGAAGACTGGAAGTCATAATAGCTCTCGTAAGTAACGATCATACCGATGAGGAACCGCAGAATAGGCCTAGGATAGCATGATACAAGCCTATTTTGAGGATCTAGATTAACTTCGCATTATGTATATTATGTTAAATTGGATATGTGAATCCATAGCTCCCACTTCATACTGGTCTCATCGCGTGATGAATTCTGACATGACGGTCGTTTTACTGCGCTATCCATCCTCAGGTTATCGATGCGGTTGTCATGGGTGTTATCCATCATCGTGGCCATCGAACATTAAGACCCAATCTCTTGCCGATGTTTGGAACTAAGTGGCTGGTTTAACACAGTTCTGAGACCCAGCTAACCATGATTCAGTTGGTGCAGCGAGTCCATTTGATCCACCCCGCGTTATTGAGTGAATTGTTTAGATGTTTAGTATCGGCAGCGCTTAACATAACCAGACACCCAGTTCTGCAAGGAATTTTTATCCAGTGAGCTTCAGATTCGATACCTGGTTGGACAAGCATTGGCTTCAAGCGTTGAACCAACGAGGTGATTGTGTCTTTGTGCATTCTCGAGCCGGCGCCTTATTGCGCGCCGTACTGGATGACTACTGCCTCCAGCGTAATCTATCGCCACTGCGGTGGCGGATGACCGAACATGACGCCGCCGAGCCCTACTCGCCTCTATTACCCTTACTGCGCAGTTTGATGCATCGCAATAAGATGAGTGTCGCTGCGGCTCTGGATGCGCTGCAGCTCAATGGCATCGAGCGCAGTCTGCTGGCGGACTACTTTACCGGCCGTGAACTGATGCGGGTTGAATTTCCACTGCCCGACGATCTCTTCTTTCAATCGCGCCGCATTCGCTCCTTGTTGCTGCGTCTGTTGTCGTTGCTGACAGCCGATGCGCCACAACTCTTGCTGGTCACTGGTGTTCAGTTTGCGGGGCCGACCACCCTGAAGCTGCTCGAAGAGCTGATTCAGTCTTCCCATGATGGCAAGTTTTTATTGGTGATTGGCATTGATCCCAGCTACCAACATAGCGATGAGAGTCACCAGCAGTTGTGGGAGCAGTGGGTCAGCCTGATCGATAGCAGTGGTATCGTCTATCCCCATGCGTTTGATAGCACCCCTGCACCTTTCATGCAGTGGCCTGGGCTTGCCGATCTCGGTACCCAACATGACTATGCTGCACTCGCTCGCTGTGAACAGCTCCTGGATCTGCTCTGTTTTGATGAATCGGTAGTTGCCACCCGAAAGTTGGTCCAACGCCTGGATCGGGGCGAATTTGACCAGGATGGTCACTATAAATGGCAGGTTTTGCTCTGTCTGGGGCGTGCGCAACTCTATTGTGGGGAGCACGAAGAGGCGATCGCAACCTTCGATCGGCTGCTGGAACAAGCCCAAGTCGCCAACCATTCCGCGCACCTGTGCATGGCGTATCGGGAACTGGCGATGGCGCATATCTTTCGCTCCGATTTGACCACGGCGGTTCGCTATAGCCAGCTCGCGGTCAAGCTCGGCAGTGCGCAAGAGGACGAGTTGCTGCAGACTCAGGCACTGTTTTGTCATTTTGTCGCCTGCGACAAGGCAAATATTCCATTCGGTTTGGGACGCCTGCGACAACTGTTGCAACTACTCGATAGCCACCAGATGGTCAGCGGCCGGATCTATGTGCTGCGCAATATTTTTGCCCAGGTTCCTTTTGAAGAACAGCTGGATCATGACTCGGCGCTGGATTGCTCTATCGAGGCGATCCGACTGGCGCATCACTATGCCTATCAGGCCGATTTAGCGGCGGCGTTTCAAAGTCGCGGGGTGATTTACAGTCAGCTCAATCGCTATCGGCGCGCTCTGCGCTGTTTCCGCATCAGTGAACATTTACGCGAACAACTGAATGTGCCCGGTGAATTGGCCCGCATCCGAAATGGCATCGGCTATATGCTCTGCCAGCGCGAAAACTACACCGAAGCCCACCGCTACTATCTCTCGGCACTCAATACGGTGCTGAGGCTGAACGATTTTTCCGAAATCACCATCAGCTTGTATAACCTGGCGTGGCTCTATGCCGAGGTGCAGGAAAATAGCAGTGCTTCCCTGGTTCTCAATACCCTGCGCGAGATGCTGCGCATTCGTGGTACTACCTATTTCCCATTTCGCAATCTGCACGACGTGTTGCTGCTGCAAGGCGTCATTCACCTGCATCAGGGGGAATGGGTGCGCGCCGAGCAGGACTTGGAGCGCAGCTACAATCTGGATATTCAGGTTTCTGCCGAAGGCAAGTTCATGCGACCGCTGTTGAAGGCGCTGCTGGAGGCTCACCAACGCAATTTTTGTCAGGCTTTGATCGAACTGGAGGAAGCGACCGAGGTCTGCGCGTTGGAAAATGACCTGACGGTCCATCACCAAATTCTGTTGCATGAAGCGGCAATTCGCATCCATCGCCAACTGACCGACATCGATGCCGCCTATCGTCACCTGCGTCAGGCCATCCAGCTGTGCGGCCATTATCAGTTGCCAACCAGCCGACAACGCATCCTCTGCGCCTGGCGCTTGCATGTGATGCCGAAGGTGCATGACATGCTATCGCCACCCAAATTGGAGTTGGATCAACTGCTGCATCTGGTCAGCCAGGAGCAACGGATGAATCAGTTGTGGCAGCGGGTCCATGAAATGCGGCTACTGGCAACTCTGCAGCAGCTAGCTGTCGATATCGAGAGTGAACAGGATATCTCCGCCGAAACGTTGCGGCTGATCTGTACCCATTTCAACGCGCAAGCCGGATTTTTGCTGGTCAATCACGAGCAGAAAATCTACGAGCTGGCGCAATACAGCCAGGTGCCGGATAACCAACTGGATAGCCGGACCTTGAGTGACTGGTTAGGCAACCACGCCACGACCCGCCTGTTGTTCAACGGCGAAGTTCCCACCGCCAAGCAGGCGTTGCGTTTTTCTTCGGTGCTGTGTCATCCCCTGCTGGAGGGACAACGCCAGATCGGGGAGATGATCCTGCTGACCTTTGCCGATAGTGCTCCACTCAACAAGTCCGATCGGGATACCCTGCAATTCATCGGCAACCAGTTAGCCGGTCAGTTGGTGAACTTGCGCCAGCGCCGACAGCTGATCGCCCTGAGCTCCACCGATGCGTTGACCGGACTGAGCAATCGTCAGAAATTCCAGACCCTGCTCCGGCAAGAGCTAAAGCGGGTCTCCCGCTATGGCACCGAGGTCCCCTACCTGTCGCTGGCGTTCATTGATTTGGATAACTTCAAGTATTACAACGACACCTTTGGTCACGACACCGGTGATCAACTGCTGCGCTGGTTTGCTGATTTATTGCGCGACACGCTGCGGGATTTTGATGTGGCCTGCCGTTGGGGGGGGGACGAGTTTCTGGTGATGTTCCCGCATACCAAATCCAGCGAGGCCATGATCGCCCTGCTTCGGCTCATCGAATCGTTGAACGCATGTGAAGGCTACGCCACGGCGCTGTCCGACTATCTGGGGCATACCGTGCAACTGCCGCAGGAACATTGGTTGAGTTGTTCGATCGGTGTCACCGACAGCACCCACCTGCTGGATCCACTGGATGATGCCGAACTGCTGCAAAATGCCGACCAGATGTTGTACGAAGTCAAACGCAATGGCAAAGGCCACGCGTTGCAGACCCAGGCCAACCGATCCCGACGGACGACAGACCTCATCATTAACTAATTGCAACTTTACAAATGTTGGGCGTTTGCTACCCTGCGCCCCCATTCAGGCAGGGTTTCGGCTGCCGTTGTTACTGCGAGCGTGAGCCATGCCACACCAAGAGCTGATCTACCCCATCAATGAAATCTTCCAAAGCATTCAGGGCGAAGGTTATTTCACGGGCCAACCGGCAATTTTTATCCGTTTACAAGGGTGCGATGTCGGCTGCTCCTGGTGTGATACCCGTCATACCTGGGTTGTGGATCCGGCCCGCGAAGTGGTCAGCGCCCAAATCCTCGATCGCTCCAGCAACTCGGATTGCTGGGCCAGCATGACGACCGAGCAACTCTGCAAGTCGCTGCGGGATCTCGGCTATACCGCACGCCATGTGGTGCTGACAGGGGGCGAGCCTTGTCAATATGATCTACGGCCCCTGAGCCGTGCCTTGCTGGAGCAAGGTTATCAGGTGCAGATCGAAACCAGTGGCACCACTGAAATCTTGGCCGATGCCGGTTGCTGGGTCACGCTATCCCCGAAGATTGGCATGAAGGGCGGCTATACCGTCCTCGACAGTGCCCTATTGCGTGCTCAGGAGATTAAACACCCGGTGGCCATGGAAAAGCATATCCACGATCTCGACCATTTACTGGCCCGCTGCCAGCATGGTGCGGGCAAAGTCATCTGCCTGCAACCGATCAGTCAGCAACGTCGAGCCACCGAGTTGGCCATCCGGATCTGCATCGAGCGAAATTGGCGCTTATCCGTGCAGATGCACAAATATCTGAATGTCGACTAGAGCGATCCCGCTCATAACCTGCATCAAACTTATCTCACTTAATGGCGATTGCAGTATAGAAACATCCTGTTTTTGTTAGCGATTTGTTGATCCGTCACCTATAAATTTGAACATGGATCGCGACAGCCCGGGATCATTCCTTGGAACTGGAATCACACTGTGTCTCGTCCCGCCTGCTTCTGGTGGATGACAGTCCAACCAATTTACGCTTCCTTGCCCATGTCTTGCATCATATGGGGGAGCTGTTCTTTGCCACCGACGGCCCTAGCGCGCTGCAAATCGCGCGCGATAAGCAGCCGGATCTGATCCTGCTGGATGTCGAGATGCCGGGTATGAGTGGTTATGAGGTGTGCCTGCAGCTCAAACAAGATCCTCTGCTGGCCGATGTCGCGGTTATCTTTGTCACCTCTCATCAAAGCATGGAACATGAGGTGCGGGCGCTGGAAGTTGGCGGTGTTGACTTCATCAGTAAACCTCTCAACCCGCCCATCGTTCGGGCACGCGTCCGAACCCATATGACGTTGAAACAGCAGTCCGACAAATTACGCCGTCTGGCCAACCGTGATGGCATGACCGGGGTCTTTAATCGGCGCGCGCTAGATGAAATTTTGAGTGTGGAATTTCGACGCCATATGCGCATCGGCGCGCCGCTGGGACTGGCCATGCTGGATGTGGATTTTTTCAAGCACTACAACGACTGTTATGGCCATCTGCAAGGCGATGATTGCCTGCGTCACATAGCCCGTACCATAGTGGCATCGACGCGTCGCCCCGCCGAGTCCGTCTGTCGCTATGGTGGTGAGGAGTTTATGGTGGTGTTGCCGAACTGTAATGCAGAGCAAACGCTGCAGTATGGCCATTGGCTGCTGGATCAGATCCACCGACTCGCCCTTCCCCACCAGAATTCAGACATCGGCATAGTAACCATCAGCGTCGGTTTGCACTCCCAGATACCGAATGAAACAACCAGCATCCCAGAGCTGATCCAACATTGTGATGAGGCACTCTATTGTGCCAAACACCGAGGGCGGGATCAGGTCTGCGTCTATCAGGCTGCGGATACAGGGGCTGACGCATGACACGTTGGCCATGGGTATTATTGAATCCAATTCCCGAGTCCTATCGTCACGCGATGCTCTATGGCCTGCTTTTTACGTTACTCAGTAGCGCCTGTTGGCAACTCGATGTTGCCAGCTATGTGTTATCTGCCAACTGGCTGGCGACCAGCATTGCGGTGGTGTTAATCCTGCATTCACCCAGGACAAAATCCCGGAGTATCACTCTCAGCTATATTATCGCCGTCGCGGTCGTGACTCTTGGATTGGCTCCCAATTTCTGGTTAGGCATGGGCTCCATCATCAGCAGTGTTGTCATTATTTTTGTGATGATTGGGTTATTCAGAAAATATAGACCGTTACATGAACAATCTGTCGGCCAGACCCTCTTGCTACACCTGATCCTGGGCCATGTTGCCGTGGCAACCCCCGCCGGAATAATCATCGGCGGCTTGTTTGCTGGATATTTTTATGGCAATCATGACATCCAGCTCTTACTTTCATCCTGGCTGTATAGCAGCCTTGGATTTTTGCTGTTATTAATCCCCAGCCTCAAGATCTCTCGCCAACAGCTATATGCCTTATCTCTAAGACAAGTTGTTTTCATTATAAGCCTGGTCGTTGCCTCCTGTATTTTCTGTTTGATTCTTGCTCATGTGTTTAATAACCCATTTATATTTGTTGTTATGTTTTTGGCACTCATTGCACTGTATTGCTCCGCATTTATTGTCAGCCTCTGGACGCTGGGGTCCTTGCTGTTGCTCTGGCTCTTATTGGACACTCACTGGATCCCGGTCCCTGAATTAATGTTCATCATGTCCCCCGCCGAGGTATGGACATCCAGTGTAGCCACGGCGTTTTTTTTACAGCTCATCAGCTTGTTAACCGAACTGATGAATAAAAATGCACTTCGCTTGCAGCAAAGCGAGGCACGGATGCGCGGGGCCCTGGAATTTGCGGCAACAGGTTTTGCTTTAACCTCCCAGCAGGGTGAAATTCTGGAGGCGAACGCCTGTTTATGCCGGATGTTGGGATATTCGCGCGAAGAGCTCAAAGGTTTGACCGCCTTTGAAATCAGTCATCCAGATGATCGACAGCGTTCAAAAATAAATCTGGAGGCGATCCAGCGTGGCGACATCGATCATTACGAGTTTGAAAAACGTTATTTATGTAAAGATGGTCATGCCATTTGGGTTAATGTCCGACTCTCTTTGCTCAATTATTCTCCATCCCAGCCCAAAGAGCTTATTCTTCAGGTCGATGATATTACCCATCACAAACAGGCCGAGAGCGAGCTGCAACATAAAGAGACCCGATTAAAGCTGGCCCTGGCAGCGGCCAACGCCGGAGCTTGGGAATGGGATCTGGCGGATTTGCAGACCTGGTGGGCCGATGAAATTTACAGCATTCTGCGTCTGAAACCGGACGACATTGAAGCGAGTCAGGAGAGCTGGCTGGCCCTTGTTCATCCCGAAGATCGACCCAGGGTTCAGGAGTGTATCCAGCACGCGATCACCCATGCGGCCGGGTATCGCGAAACCTATCGGATCGTCCGGCATGACGGTTCAACCGCCTGGATTGAGGATTACGCGGATGTCGAGCTTGATGCCAACGGGCAAGTCTGTCGCGTCTACGGTATCAGCCAGGATGTCACCGAACGTACCCTGATCGAGCTGGCCGTTCAGCACAGCGAGAGCCGACTTCGGGCGATCCTCAATTGTGCGGTAGATGCCATCATTACCATGGACAGCCAAGGCCGGATCCACTCGTTTAATCCGGCAGCGGAAAAAATGTTTGGTTTTTCGGCGAGCGAGGCGCTGGGTGAAAATATTACGCTGATCATTCCATCACCGCATAAAGAACGTCATCAAAGTTATTTGGAACGATATCTGAAAACCGGTGTGCCACATATTATCGGTCGGGGCCGAGAAATGATGGCACAGCAGAAGAGTGGTCATCTACTCCCGGTCGAATTAACTATTACCGAGGTGGAAAATCAGGGTGAACGTTTTTTCACCGGCATGCTGCGTGATATTTCCGCCCATAAGCAAGCAGAAGCAGCCTTGATTGCTGCGCGGAGTGAATTGCAAGGGGTAATTAATGCGGCTAGCGAAATATCTATTATTGTCACCAGCCAGGATGGAGTTATTACCTTATTTAATAGCGGCGCTGAGCGCATGTTAGGTTACTCAGCCAGTGAAATAGTCGGCAAGCGCACCCCCGTGTTATTCCATGATATGAACGAAATCGTCTCCCGCAGCATAGAGATAACACGGGAGACCGGAAAACCTATTACTGGATTCGCCACTATTATTGCTGAAGCGGTTCGCCTCGGATTTGAATCCAGGGAGTGGAGCTATATTCGTAAAGATGGTACGCGCTTGACGGTACTGCTAACCGTTACCCCTATCCGGGATGGGGATCAGGTTATCACCGGGTTCCTGGGCATTGCCAAAGACATCACCCCGTTGAAAATAACTCAGGCAGAGCTATATCGAGCCAAAAACCAGGCCGAACAGGCGAATAAGGCCAAGAGTGAGTTTTTGGCGAATATGAGCCATGAGATCCGTACACCGTTAAATGCGGTATTGGGGATGGCTTTCTTGCTGGAAAATACCTCATTGGATGCCAGTCAACAACAATATGTGAAAATGATCAGCGATGCGGGGCGTTCGTTGCTATTAATCCTCAATGATATCCTCGATTTTTCCAAGATTGAGGCCGGACGGATGGATATATCCCCTGTCGAATTCAGTCTGAATGAAATACTCAATAGCCTGGCCAGTATTATGTCGGTTAATGCCGCCGATAAGACACTTGATTTACTGATCTGCGTGCAACCCGATGTGCCGCATACCCTGATAGGCGATGGCATGCGACTGCAGCAGATCTTGATCAACCTGACCGGAAATGCCATTAAATTTACCCACCAAGGCACGGTGAGCCTGCATATTTCGCTGCTTCAATCCGGCACGGACGCAGTGACGTTGCGCTTTAGCATCCGGGATACCGGCATTGGCATGAGCCCGCAGCAGCAAGAACGATTATTTGCCCCCTTTACCCAGGCCGATAATTCGATGACTCGCAAATACGGCGGTACCGGCTTGGGGTTGGCCATCAGCAAACGGTTGGTCGAGCTGATGGATGGCACTATCGGAGTCAATAGCCAAGCCGGCTCGGGGAGTGAATTCTGGTTCTGTCTCCCCTTTATGCTCCCCCCCCAACCCGCCACCGATCCGTACCCGCTGAAGTCGCTACGCGTGTTGATCCTGGACGATCACCCGGTCGTGACGGAGGCGCTCAGCCTAGTGGTTCAGGCTCTGGGCTGGTGCGCAACCACGGCGAACACCCCGGCTGAGGCGGAAACCTTGCTGGATCAGGAGCCCTATGATGTCTGTCTCGGCTGTTGGCCCCTGACTACGACCGACAATCTGCAATTGTTGAGCCACACCGAGCATTGGCCGGATACGTTATTTATTGCCATATCCCGCCTGCAGCAAAAGGAGTCGCTGCGGCAACATCCGCTTGCCGCCAAACTGGCCGCAACTCTGGTTCAGCCGATCACCAGCGCCAACTTGTATCATGCAGTTCTTGATGTCCGCAGTCGCGGAGTTGGTTCAACGCACCTTCCCCTTCAATCACTGGCTCCCTCTAGCACAACAGCTCAGCCATTTGCCGGTCTGGTCATGCTGTTGGTTGAGGATAACGAGATCAACCAGCTCGTTGCCTGCCGGATCCTCGAGCAAGCCGGTGCCCGGGTCGAGGTAGTCAATAATGGTCAGGAGGCCGTTGCTCGACTGCGGCAGGACAATCCATTTGCCCTCATCCTGATGGACGTACAGATGCCGGTGATGGACGGCTACACCAGCACCCGGATCCTGCGCCAGGAGCTGGAGATCACCACGCCGATCCTGGCGATGACCGCGGGTGTGATGCGAAGTGAACAAGAAGAATGCCGACGCTGCGGCATGAATGACATCATCAGTAAACCACTGGATGTCCAGCAGATGTTTGCTTGTATCCAACGTCATCTGCACACCGCTAGCCATGCGTCGGGAACCCTGCCCCCTGCAAACCTGGCAGCCGCCCAGGCGCTTGACTTGGCCGGGTTGCGACAGACATTGGGCGATGATGACCAGTTGATCGCACGTCTGTTAATTCAGTTCCAGCAAGAAACCCGGCAGCTACATGCCCAGCTCAAGCAATATCTGGCCGACCATGATCAGGCGGAGGCGGCCCGCTTGATACATACCCTCAAAGGACACGCCGGTACTTTTGGCGCCGCCCGGCTGGCCAAACTCAGTCGCCAGATTGAGCAGGCCATTCGTGAGGAGCGCTCGGCTGAACAAGCCACCCTACTGCCGGAGCTGTTTGCCTCACTCGATGAGTTACACCACGCCATCACGCTGTGGCTGGCCGGACACGAAGACCAAGGTTACGAGGCTGAAGCCTTGAGCGAGCAAGAATTCCAGACAAAGCTGCGTCAGCTGGAGTCACTGCTTCAAGCGCAAAACCTCGCCGCATTGGACGTGTTCGCCGATCTTCGGCTCTCGCTGCTGCAACGGGGCAGCCTGCCCACCATCAATTCATTGATTGCGGCGATGGAAGCGCTGGATTTCAAATTGGCCTCACAATTGCTCCGTCAGTTAGTGCCCTACACCACCTGACCATTGATCTTCTCGCCTTTCGATCTGAACGCCAGCCACGAATGTGAGCTTGCCCCAGTTTGTTCTTGCACATACCAAGCGAGTTTATTCGTGCTCCCCTGGGCCAATAATTCCTGCTGCTATCCATAATAAATGCCGCATAATACGCCCCCACACGACCCGCTCGCCGCCATGCTTGGCTCTGCCTTATCCCGATGGGGAGTCGTGCAACCACTCGGACCACGGAGACCAAAACACATTGGAACACTATTGGGGGGAACTGGCGGCCTTGGCCGGAGCCTTGAGTTGGGCGATTGCCACCTTGATCTTCAGCCAATTTGCCCATCATCTGAGCGCCATGCAAATGACCCTGACCAAAGGCTGTGTGGCGTTGATACTGATGCTGGGAACCTTGCTGCTGATGCCGCTCCCCGAAGCTCATGTCGCTTGGGAGCCGATGCTCTGGCTGGCACTTTCCGGGTTTATTGGTATTGCTATCGGTGACAGCGCCTATTTTGCGGCACTGCGGCGGATTGGACCTAACCGGACCCTGTTGCTGGAATCCCTCGCCCCACCCTTGTCGGGTATTCTGGCCCTATGCCTCTTGGGCGATCACCTGGGTTGGCAAAGCTGGCTCGGCGTCGTTGTCACCACTGCGGGCGTGACCTGGGTGGTGATGAAACCCGATCCGGAAAAGGGCTATAACCGCGCCGGTTTGGCGTACGGCTTGCTGGCCAGTTGCTGTCAGGCGACGGGGGTGGTGATCTCTCACTATGCGCTGGTCACCAGTCAGGTGCCGGCCCTGTGGGGCGCTACGTTACGCCTGGGATGTGGCACCTTGGCGGTAGCTCTCTGGCTGGCGGTGAGCCAACCCACGGCACTACGGCAGCTCAGCGGGCTGATTTACCGGCAGCCAGGCCGCCGCTATCTCGTTCTTGGCATCCTGGTGGGCACCTATCTGGCGCTCTGGCTACAGCAATTGGCACTAAAGCTGGCCAACCCTGCCGTCGCGCAAACCTTGCTGGCAACCAGTCCGCTGTTTTTGTTACCGCTGGCCTTCTGGCAAGGCGAACCACTGTCGAAACGTCTGGTGCTGGGTACCAGCATGGCCCTGCTCGGGATACTGCTATTCTTCTGGCGTTGAAGTCACGGCGGGCTTGCGCGGCGTGGTAAACAATCGCCATCGAAATTGCTGGCTAAAGGGGTCATACGAGATGCGCCGACTATTTGTCAGTGCCTCCAGTCCCGGGTTTTGCAGCACCAGCAGCTGACGCTTGTCCAGCTGAGCCGCGGTTATACCGTCCGCGTAAAAACTCAGCCAGAGCTTCTGCAGATCGCCATCGACAAAGGCTTGCTCCAGACCGCGATCGACACGTTGAAGCAACGCGCTGTAACGGGCGTTGGTATAAAAAAAGCGTGGCAATGGGTAATAGAGCAGCAGGTGGGAGTCCAGGGCTAATTGCGGAAGGTTCTGGTGGCTTTGCAGCTCGGGCATGGCTTCATTGATGCCGCGGCAAAACAGGTCAAATCGACCCGAGGCGACCATTTTAAACAGGCTCTCGTATTGGCCAACCTCCTGCACGGCAAAACCGTTATGACGCAAGATGGTGACATCCTGCCAGCCGCTGCCTTGGCCATGGCTAAATGGGCGCAATGCCTGCAGGCTGCCTATCTGGCTGAGCTCAGGCAGCAAGGCACGACGAGTAAAACAGATCCGGTAGCTCGTGATATCCAGATCCGGCTCAAATCCTCCCCGCTTCAAACCTGCGCGCTCCAGCTCGAGATCATAACTGAATTTGACGATAAAATTCTCATAGCTATTGGTGAGCAGGGCTTGACGGGCTCGGGCTGTGTTCATGGGGAGCGAGGGTTGTAACCGATAATCGCCATACTCCCCCCTGGTTTTGTCCAGGGCCAGTTTTAACACCGCTATGGTGTAATCATTGCGTCGATCCAGCGCACTCTCGGCTGCGCGATAGGTCACCACGGTCACGGGTGTCGCGGCCAGTACAGAGCTGACCATCAGATAAGAGCCGAACCCACATCCGAGCCAACACCGGACCCACCATGCGGCTCGACTCGCCAGCAGGCCAACAGGATGCACACCCATCACAACCTCCACCATCCGCCTGACCCAGAGCATGGATTATGGGGGATCCGGTAAACATAAACCTTGACGCTGTCCGTAAAGAAAAGAGCCGCTGATGATAGCGTCATGGGATTTGCGGCCGCCGGATGAAAAGTTTAGTGAGTTAAGGGGGAAAAAACGCATGGAATACAGTAGCATGGCTAGCTACTACGGAAGGTATCACCAGCATAAGGAGCCAGTATGCTTGCGACATGGACCATTCATCCGCTACTTCGTGACCAGGAAACGGCGATTCAAGCCCGGATCGATCAAAAAACTAAACCGCTCGGTGCGCTGGGCCGACTTGAAGAGATCGCCTGCCAACTGGCCCTGATCCAGCAACAGGACCAGCTCGCCATTACCAAGCCGACATTACTGGTTTTCGCCGCCGATCATGGCATCGCCGGGCACGGGATCAGCATAGCGCCCAGCGCTGTAACCCGACAAATGGTGCTGAATTTCCTGGCCGGTGGCGCTGCCGTCAATTGCTTTTGCCAGGCCAGCCAGATGACGCTACAAGTGATCGACGCCGGTATTCTGGAACCTATCGCGGATCCCCGACTCATCCAGCAGCGCCTGGGCTGCTGCAGCGGCGATATCAGTATCGAAGCCGCCATGACTCCCGAGCAGTTGCAGCAAGGACTGGATTATGGCCGCCAGATTGCCAATGAACAGATAGCGGCTGGTTGTAACCTGCTGGCTTTCGGAGAAATGGGGATCGGTAATACTTCGCCGGCTGCGGCCCTCCTTGCCGCCATGACCGGCTTGCCTCTGGCGGCTTGTGTGGGGCGTGGAACCGGGATTGATGATGCGCAGTTGATACGTAAAAAAGCCTTGCTCACCCAAGCCTTGAACCGAGTCGGTCAACAATCGGACCCGCTGGTGTTACTCCGTGAGCTGGGTGGTTTCGAGATCGCCCAAATTACCGGCGCCATACTGGGCGCGGCAGAGCAACGAATCACCCTGTTGATTGACGGTTTTATCGTTACCGCAGCGGCTATGCTGGCGGTTCGCATCGCCCCTGCCTGCCGTGATTACATGATTTTCAGTCACGGCTCTGCCGAAAGCGGACACGGGATGATGCTGGAGTCGCTGCGCGCTCGCCCCCTGCTGGATTTAGGGCTGCGCCTGGGCGAAGGCACTGGAGCTGCCCTGGCCTTGCCCCTGCTGCGTGCCGCCTGCAGTTTTTACAACGATATGGCCAGCTTCAGCAGTGCCGGAGTCACAGTGTGACGGTCGGTCGCAAACTGCTGGCGGCGCTACGGCGGCAAGGCAACTACTTTCTGTTGGCGCTGGCGTTCTTCACCCGGATCCCGATCCCGGCTTCGACGCCGTTTTCAGCAGAGCGCCTCAATCACGCCAGCCGCTACTTCTCCGCCGTCGGTTTACTGATCGGGCTTTTAGGGGCTGGTGCCTGGCTGCTGGCCCAGTCGTTGTTGCCGCTCTCGGTCGCCGTGTTGCTCAGCATGGCCGCCACCATCAAGATCACCGGAGCCTTTCATGAAGATGGATTGGCCGATATGAGCGATGGTTTGGGCGGCGGCATGGATACAGCCCGCAAGCTGGAGATCATGAAGGACTCGCGACTCGGTACCTATGGCGCCATCACGCTGCTGCTGACGGTATTGATCAAATATGTCTCCTTGCTGGAGATCAGTCAGCTTGCACTGATCGAAGGCCTCTTGGCACTGATCGTATTGCACGCCACATCACGCGCACTGGCGGGTAGTCTTATTTTTGACATGCATTATGTGCGTGACGACAGCGGCAAGGCTAAACCTCTGGCGCAAAATCAATCCCTCGCTGATCTGCTGGTCCTGCTATTTTTCGGGGCTTTGCCTTTGTTATTGCTGGACATTCATAGCGCACTCACCCTGCTGCTGATCTTCATCGCACTACGCTACTGGATCAAACACTGGCTCACCCGGCAGCTGGGCGGCTATACCGGCGATTGTCTGGGGGCAGCCCAGCAGATCAGCGAGGTGGTGGGCTATCTGATCTGGCTGTCGTTGCAACAATTGCAGATCATCCGCATCAATCCCCTGATCGACTCGTTATTGTTTTCTTAAGGTCCCAGATGGCAAAAATCACCTTGATACTCGGCGGTGCCCGCTCCGGTAAATCGGCTCTGGCGTGCCAAGTCGCCGCACAGAGTGAACTGGCGGTGACCTACATCGCAACCGCCACCGCCCGGGATGCCGAGATGACGACCCGGATCCAGCATCATCAGCAAGAGCGCCCCGCCGATTGGCAACTGGTTGAAGCGCCTGTGGCATTGGCCCAGGCGATTGCCGCACACGCCAGCGATAGCCGCTGCCTGCTGGTGGATTGTCTGACCCTTTGGCTTACAAATCTGCTGCATGATGCCGACGGACAACCGCAGCCTGACACCCTGCTGGGCGAGCATTTTTTGGCTCTGGAGCAAGCGCTGGAGCAAGCCGCGGGCACCATAGTGCTGGTCAGTAATGAGGTGGGTCTGGGCATCATTCCACTCGGTGAGCTGACTCGACGTTTCGTGGATGAGGCCGGGCGGCTGAATCAGCGCTTGGCGCGTTTGGCCGATCATGTCTTTTTTGTCGCCGCCGGACTTCCACTGCCCCTCAAGGGCTAGAGTGTTCGACACATAATCATGATGAGATCTGTATGGCTGATATCACACCACGCCACATAGGGCTGTTGCGACACGGTAGTCTGGATGCCGCACCAGCCCTCTACGGGCGTAGCGATCCGCCACTCTCCACTGAAGGGTGGCAAGCGTTTGGGGCATTATTTGAGGCTCCGCAACTGCCCTGGCAGCGCATACTCTGCTCCCCGCGCCTACGCTGCCGACAGGTGGCCGAACCTTTGGCACAAAAATTTAACCTCCCGCTGGAGATTTGGCCCGAGCTGGCGGAGATGGATTTCGGACGCTGGGATGGCATCCCCTACGACGAACTGCTGGCCGAGTGGCCCAGACTGGAGCGCTTCTGGAGTGATCCGTTGCGCTTTCCGTTGCCGGAGGCCGAACATCTGGGCGATTTTCATGCCCGTATCTCTCAGGTTTGGGAGCGCGTCCTGACGCTGAGCCAACAGCACTCGCTACTGCTGGTCACCCACGGTGGCGTTATTCGCCTGATCCTGGCTCAATTGCTTCATGCGGATTGGCGACGTGGAGATTTCTATCAGCGCCTGAATATCCCCTATGCCTCGCTGACGCAATTGGATATTTGGCATGGTGAGGGGCAACCCGCCCTTCAGATCCGCCAGTTGGCTGCCCTTCCTGCCGAGGTATAAGCATCTTGTTGCAACAACCAGACTCCCAATCCACGCTGATGGTGCAAGGTACCAGCTCCGATGCCGGTAAGAGCCTGCTGGTGACCGCCCTGTGCCGGATTTACGCTCGTCAGGGCCACTTGGTGGCGCCCTTCAAACCGCAAAATATGGCGCTGAACAGCGCTGTCACCGCCGATGGTGGCGAGATTGGTCGTGCCCAAGCGGTGCAGGCCCTGGCTGCGGGTCTGGCGCCCAGTGTCCATTTCAACCCGGTCCTGCTCAAACCCAATTCCGATACCGGCTGTCAGGTGATCTTGCAGGGGCGCGCCCTCGGCAACATGGAGGCCGAGGCCTATCACGATTACAAGCAGGTCGCGATGGCGACAGTGCTGGACTCTCACCAACGGCTGCGGCAGCAGTATGCGCGCATTATCGTTGAAGGTGCTGGTAGTCCTGCCGAGATCAACCTGCGAGCCGGAGATATTGCCAATATGGGATTTGCCGAAGTGGTCGATTGTCCGGTGATCCTGATTGCCGACATTGATCGCGGTGGTGTATTTGCCCAACTGGTGGGCACGCTAGCGCTGCTTTCAGAGTCCGAGCGTGCGCGGGTACAGGGGTTTGTCATCAATAAATTTCGTGGCGAGCTGGCGTTATTGCAATCGGGTCTCGACTGGCTGGAGCAAGAAACCGGCAAGCAGGTGCTCGGCGTCATCCCCTACCTGCAGGGTCTGGAGATTGCCGCTGAAGATGCAATTGCCACCCGCCAGACCACAGCAGAGGGCCAGATCCGTATCGTGGTACCGGTATTGCCCCGCATCAGCAACCATACCGATTTTGATGCCTTGCGGCTGCATCCGGATATCGATCTGCAGTTTATCCCCCTGCATCAGCCCCTACCGGCTTGTGATTTAGTGATCCTTCCCGGCAGCAAAAACGTAAGAGCTGACTTGGCGGCGTTCCGTGAACACGGCTGGGAGCCTATGTTGCACCGTCACCTTAGGTACGGTGGCAAGGTGTTCGGTATCTGTGGCGGCTATCAGATGCTGGGCCTGCGTATCGAGGATCCGCTCGGCATCGAAGATGTGCCCGGCGAGAGCGCCGGGTTGGAGCTGCTGCCGATAGACACCGAGCTGATGCCGGATAAACAATTATGCCAACGTCACGGCCAACTTCGGCTCCATAACGAAACCGTGCCGGTGCATGGCTATGAAATCCATGTTGGCCGCAGCCGCGTCGCCTCTGGTTCGACACCACTCCTGATCTATGGTGATGGCTCGACCGACGGTACTATCAGTGGCGATCGGCAAGTTGCCGGTTGTTACCTGCACGGCTTATTCGACGCACCGCCGGGGTTGTCTGCGCTGATGGCCTGGCTTGGGCATCGCGTGACAACCCCGGTTTCTTATGCCCAACAGCAGCAGGATGCCATCGAGCGGCTGGCTGATTGTGTAGAACAACATCTGGATATGGCGAAGCTGGAATCGCTGTTCCATCGCAACTGGAGACAGAATCATGGTGAATGAACAGCAACGGGATGAGCGGCACAAGGCCCGACAACAACGGCTGAAAGAACAGGTCGATGCGCGGATCGCGGCAGCCCAGGAGGATCGAGGGCTGCTGATTGTGATCACCGGCGATGGCAAGGGCAAGAGTACCTCCGGATTTGGTACCGTCTGCCGCGCGGTGGGACATGGTCTCAAAGCGGCCGTAGTGCAATTTATCAAGGGCAACTGGGCCTGTGGGGAGCGCAACTTGCTGAGTTCGGCCGGGGTGGAGTTTCATGTTATGGCCACCGGCTTTACCTGGGAAACCCAGGATCGGCAAGCCGACACGCTGGCCGCTCAGGCCGTCTGGCAGGAAGCCAAGCGCTTGCTGGCAGATCCAGATATCCAGCTGGTGCTGCTGGATGAGCTGACCTACATGGTGGCCTATGACTATCTGGATCTCGATGAGGTGCTGGAGGCTCTGGTCCATCGTCCGGCGATGCAACATGTGGTGATCACCGGTCGGGGTTGCCATCGGGCGCTGCTGGAGCTGGCCGATACCGTCAGCGAGGTCAAAAATGTGAAACATGCATTTGATGCCGGGATCAAAGCCCAGCAAGGGATTGATTGGTGAATTCAGCCAGCCCTATTTCTGGCCGCGGCTCTGCGGCACTGATCGTCGAAGGCGGCGCCATGCGCGGGATCTTTGCCGCGGGTGTCCTCGATACCTGGAGTCGGGCTGATTACTACCCGTTTGCGCTCTGTCTGGGGGTCTCAGCCGGTTCCACTGCACTGGCGGCCTACCTGTCCGGACAAATCGGTCGCACCCATGGCGTGATCACCGACGTCTCCTGCCGAAAACCTTTCATCAGCCTGCCCCGCTTCCTGGGCGGCGGCCATTGGCTGGATCTGGATTGGTTATGGCCGGTGAGCCTGGCGGAGTACCCCTTCGATGTGGCTGAGTTCAGTCGCAGAAACACGCCCCTGCTCATAGTGACCACCCGGGTTGCAGACGCCACGCCTTGCTATCACCTGGCTGAGCCGGAGTCGATGATGACGGTTGCCAAAGCCTCCTGCTCGGTGCCCGTGGCCTACCGGAATTTTGTATTGCTCGACGGCAAGGCCCATACCGATGGTGGCGTGGCCGATTCCATTCCGGTCATCGAAGCATATCGACGAGGCGCCCGACAGATCACGGTACTGTTATCCCAACCCTGGGGATATCGCAAACGCCCGGCCCGCTATCCACAACTGCTGCGCTATCTGTTGCGACAACAGCCAGTATTGGCGGAGGCCATGTTGAGCCGGCATCGCCAATACAATGCGGCCTTGGATTTTATCCGCAATCCGCCGGCTGATTGCGAGGTCCGGTTGCTGGCTCCACCGCCAGATTTCAAGGTCGGACGATTGACCCGCAATCGGCAAGCATTAGAGCGCGGCTATCAGCAAGGGATAGCCGCGGCAGATTGCTATCTCCAGCGTTACGCGGGTTGTTCCGGGCTGGCGGGGAGAGAGAATTGCTGACGGCGTTGAGCGAGTAGCAGGATCCCCATCACCGACATGGCATCACTGATCTGACCGGTCAGAACCATCGACAGCGCCTCATCGAACGGATAGATCTCGACCTCGATATCTTCACTCTCCTCCAGCGATTGCTCACCGGGCTCCAGCTCAGTGGCGACAAACAGGGCTCCGATTTCATTGCTGATCGAGTTGGAGAGGTGTACCCCCTCAAACAGCGGCATGATGCTTCCGGCACGATAACCGGTCTCCTCGGCTAATTCCCGACTGGCGGTGTCATGCCATGCCTCGCCCTGGGGACAGCCGCCCTTGGGGATTTCCAGAGAGCTGACATTGCCGATGGCATAGCGAGTCTGCCGTACCAGGATGAGTTGGCCGTCGGCGGTGAGCGGAACCACGCCGACCGCCCGATTCTTGAACTCCACCACCACATACTGACTGGGCGTTCCGGCCGGGGTTATGACCTCATCCTGACGTAACCCCAGCCACGGGTTGGAAAAAAGGTGTCTGGAGTCCAAGGTCTGCCATCCCGCCATCAGGTTATCCTCTTGCTAATTGACTTGATACTTACTGCAGGCACTCGCGAAGCGCGCTATCCTGCACCGGTTGGGAATGTATCGACATTCACCCGCAGTTGCACCCCATTTTAATACTCAGTTCATGACGGAGTGATGATGAAAAAACAGAACACTGGCTACCAGCATAACCGCGGTGTCATCGCCGATAACGCCTTGGCCGCTTTGGTGCACGATCCGCTCTTTCGCTGCCGGATCGAAACCAATAAAAAAGGTAAAGGCAGTTATCAACGTAAAGCCAAGCATCATCGGGGCTACGAGCCCAGTGCTCAACGGTTGGCAACCATCCATTGAGCACTGGGCTTGTGGTCACCCGAGAATCAATTTCTGTACCAGCCCACATCTAGAAAGAAAACTGGTTGTCATTTTTTACACTAGAAATCATGCTGGACTCTGAATGGTTCACCAGCCAAACCCGATCAAATCTCAGCCGGAACCGCTGGTTACCCGCATGGACATGGAGCTTGCTATGCGATGGAATGCCTTGATCACAGCCTTGTGTGCTCTGGGGTGCGGCCTGCAGAGTTTGCACGCCGCCGAAGTGTATCGCTGGGTCGATGACAAGGGCGTCTCTCACTACAGCCAACTCCCGCCTCCGGATAACCGACAGCAATTCGGCAAGGTCAATACCGCCTTTACTCCGGCCCAACAAGCATTGATTGCCGAGGCCGAACGCGAACGCTTGCAGAAGCAAGTGTTGCAGCAAACGTCCATCCCTCCCTCAGCCGCAGGCGCGGAACAGACTTGTCAGCAACTGCAGCAAGACAAAGAGTCCTATCTGCAACGACGCATTGAAGAGCAGTACCTCAGTGATCGCAATGACTGCGAAATGAGTCATATCGGAACGGCGGCACTCAAGCAGCGGGAAGCCTGTTATCAGAGCGCCCGTCATACCATGGATCGCAGCATCTCCCAGCTGCCATCGGTAAAACTGTGTAGCAACCAATAGCGATACGGTTCACAAATCCAAAAGCTTTCTTGCTGATCACACTATTTCCCCTGAAGCCGGCCTCATGCTGTCGAATACGTTTTCCCAACCCAGGCAAACGTATTCCTGGATCTCGGGTGCGATTTTTTTCCTGATCGTGAATTTTTTACTGTACTGAGGTCGTTTTTTCGGTTGATCTTCGTCACGCTTTTTCTTGAAAACGCTGTCTAGACTGGCCGCCATGAAGAGCTACATGCCGTCATTCAATCTGCTATCGGAGTCTTACCATGAATAAAACCGTCGATGTATTTCACCTTGGGCTGGCGAAACAGGACTTGCAAGGCGCAACCTTGGCCATAGTCCCCGGTGATCCGGATCGGGTCAAAAAAATAGCCGAATTGATGGAAAATCCGCGGCCGTTAGCCAGTCACCGTGAATTTACCAGTTGGTTAGCGGAGCTGGATGGTAAGCCGGTGGTCGTCTGTTCAACCGGCATCGGTGGTCCATCCACCTCGATTGCCGTTGAAGAGTTGGCACAACTCGGTGTTTCAACCTTTTTGCGTATCGGCACCACTGGGGCCATCCAGCCCCATATTGCGGTGGGCGATGTGTTGGTGACCACGGCCGCGGTACGACTGGATGGCGCCTCCTTGCATTTTGCGCCGATGGAATTTCCGGCGGTGGCGGATTTTACCTGTACCACAGCCCTGGTTGCGGCCGCGAACCATCTGCAGGCACAGCTCCATGTCGGGATCACGGCCTCATCCGATACCTTCTATCCGGGCCAGGAACGCTACGATACCTATTCAGGCCGGGTGGTCAGCCGCTTCAAGGGCTCCATGGCC
The DNA here is from genome assembly GCF_055413365.1 of Pseudaeromonas sp. HNCC25DJ182. Lineage (NCBI taxonomy): Bacteria > Pseudomonadati > Pseudomonadota > Gammaproteobacteria > Aeromonadales > Aeromonadaceae > Pseudaeromonas > Pseudaeromonas sp. HNCC25DJ182. Next base: position 79,884 of record NZ_JBVAYG010000004.1, read on the forward strand.
GAATGGCAAGCCATGGGCGTGATGAATTACGAGATGGAATCCGCCACCCTGCTGACCATGTGCGCCAGCCAAGGTCTGCGGGCGGGCATGGTCGCCGGTGTCATCGTTAACCGGACACAACAGGAAATCCCGGATGCAGTAACCTTGCAACACACCGAGAGCCAGGCGGTACGGATCGTGATTGAAGCCGCCCGACAACTGATCTGATCCCTGTTCTGCCGGGACAAAAAAGGGGCTCGTGATGAGCCCCTTTTGCCGCCTGGAATCTTGTTAGTCCACGTGTCCGAGTTTGAATTGCTGGACCGTTTTTTCTTGTTGTTCACACAGAAGATCCAGCGCTTCGGTTTGTCCGGCCATGTCATGCATGGTCTTGCTGCTCAGTTCGACCACTTCGGACATTTCATTGATGCTGCGACTGATCTCGCGGCTGGCGATGGTTTGCTCACGGGTCGCAGTGGCGATCAATTCCGCCGAATTTCTGACATTCAGCATGTGATCGGCAATCAAACCAATGGAGCCATTCACTTGTTCCATCTTGGCTCGACCATCCTGCATCAGATGCAGGCTGTCGCGCATGCTGGAGACGGCGCCCGAGGACTTATTTTGCAAATCCGAGATCATGGTGTTGATCTCTTGCGTGCTCTGGTTGGTCCGGCTGGCCAGATTGCGAACCTCATCCGCCACCACCGCAAATCCGCGGCCATGCTCACCGGCGCGCGCGGCTTCGATGGCGGCGTTCAACGCCAGTAAGTTGGTCTGTTCCGAGATCCCGGAGATGACCTCCAGAATGCCGCCAATGTGTTCGCTCTGGGCATAGACCTGCTGGATGACCGATTCGCTATGTTGAAGATTCTCAAATAAGGATGACACCAGTCGGCTATTTTCCTCGACCAGATTGCGCCCCGCCTGCACCTGTTCATCGACCGATAGCACCATGTTGAGGCTGGACTCGGTATTGTGGTTCACATCCTGAATGGCATGTTCCATTTCGGTCACTGTCGCGGCCAGGGTATTCATGGTGCCGGATTGCACCTGCACCTGGGCCGCAAGTGTATTGGCAAACTCGCGATTCTTGTTGGCGGTGTTGCGTGTCTGAGCCGCCCCCTGCTTGACGATGGTGAGTGTGTGGTTGAACTCATGGATCACCGCATTGATATCGCGCTGTAGCTCGGCAAACTCGCCACTGAATTTGCCCTCGACCCGCTGGGTGAAATCCCCGGTCGCCAGCTGTCGTAAAATGCGTTGCAGCACTGACATTGGCGCATTGATGGTGCTGGACAGCCGCCAGCCGACCACACCGGCGAATACCAAGCTGAACAGTAACGACAGCATCAGGCTCAGGGTGGTACTGCTAATGCTGGCATTGGCTTTGGCAAATGCCTCGGCACCGATAGCTTTGGCGGCCTTCTGCAGCGACTGTACCTGCTTCATTGCCGTTTCTACCGCCGTAGAAACTTCTGCCACGCGAGCCAGCAGTTGCGCGCGCTTGTCCTGCAAGGCGACATAACGGGCGATGGCGCCCTGCTTCATCCCATCATTGGATTTGAGGGCGGTAATCCCGGTGGTGAAATCACTGTTGTCCTTGGTTGCCGGGACTTCCTGCTGCAGCACCTCGCTGTTTTGCAGAATCATCTGCGAGACAGCCACCGAATTACGTTGAATCGCCTGCATCTCTTTGAGTGATTGGGTGCTGAAAATGGCATTGACCATGTACTCCATGGTGCCGATCTGGGAAACCAGTTGTTTCGTCAATGACGAGATATAAGGATCCTCATCGGCATACGGCTTGAATGTCAGATCCACGGCCACCTTGGCAAAGCTGATTTTCGTCAAGAAATCGGCTTTGATCTTATCGATCAGCGCGGCCTCGGCCATCACCTCCGACCGGATCCGGTTGATGTCATTTCCACCTTGAACGATGGCCTGCAATGAAAACTGCAGTGCCTGTGCCGCGCGGGAAGCTTCGCTCCCTTGCTGCTCTATGGCATTGAGTTTGTCGAGTAGTGCCTGTAATTGTGCATTCAGGGCTTTAGACTGAGAGTCGAAATGTTGCCGTTCTTGCTCGAGTTCCGGTTTGGTGTTGGCAAACATCATATCAGTGGCGGTTTTGTTGATGCGGAGCAACTCCTGGCCAATGGAGTTAGCATCCTCGCTTAATGCACTGATATCCTTGACTACAAAGGTAAATGCATCGTTGATTCTCGCCATATTGAAGTACGAGAAGCCCCCTCCCAGGGCCATGAGTCCACAAAGAATGGCAAACGCGATCCCCACTTTGATTGTCAGCTTCATGCAGATATTTCCTTCTCATTTGTTATGTATTCAGATCTCGGGGTTCTTTATTTTTATTGGTCAGTGCAACTGACATGAACGCCAAGGCAACACCGGATGGAGAAAACTCCTACGGCTATTTTAGGTGATTTTCAGCCAGGAACCTGTGCAAAGAGGTCAATCGTTATGTTTTTATTAGAAAAAGCGGCGCGAGTCACCCGCCTTGCTATCGCTTCGCGTCATATGAGCCCGATTGAGGTCGCCACTCATGACCATATCGAGGAGGGTATTCACTACGTGCTGCGCATCGCCGCGGGGCTCAAGCATAAGCCACAGCCGACCGGGGCTCGCACTCCGAAGCCAGATCCGTTTCTGCCCTACGAGGCCGAGCTGTATGTTGCCGATGTGGCGCCCGCACATGTCTGCCTGTTGAATAAATATCCGGTGATCGCCAATCACCTGCTGCTGATTACCCGGAATTTTGAATCACAAGACAACATGCTGACCGAGCAGGATTTCAGCGCCTTAACCCAGCTGCTCGATGAAGCCGATGGCCTGGTCTTTTACAACTGCGGTGCCAGCGCTGGGGCCAGCCAACGGCACAAACACCTGCAGTGGGTGCCCAGGACTCTGGGTGAATGTCGTGCCTCGTTACCGCTCGAGCCGGGATTGCAGACCCTGCGCTTCAACCATTACTGGTCACCGCTGCAGGGCACCGAACAGGCCGATACCCTCTACCAGTGCTATCAGCAGGCTCTGCGAGCCCTAGCCTGGCGACCGGGTCTAGCCTATAACCTGCTGCTGACCCGGCAATGGTTGTTGTTGGTGCCGCGGCATAGCGCCTCCTGGAACGGGATCTCCATCAACAGTTTGGCGTTTGTCGGCTCCTTCTTCGTGATGGATGAGCAGCAAGCCGAGCAACTGCGCAGCGCAGGGTTTCAAACCGCTCTACAGGCCGTCAGCGGCTGGCCATGCTGAGGCTTGCTCATCCTGCGAGAGCGGACTCAATTGAAAAAGCCACCCAACTTCGTAGGCAGTTGTTGTGGCGCTATCCCCTTGAGCTGCTGTTGCAGACCCTGCCGCAGTTGCCCCCCCATATCCAGAGCATAGTCGGGGGCACTCCAGGTGCCGCTGATGCGGAGTGGAATGGTCAGATGGGCCAGGCTCTCCAACCCTTGGCCGCCCTGCCCCTTGCTGGTTGCCACGACGGAAACATCCAGCTTGAAATCCAGGCTTTCCCGTACCAGATGGGTATTTCCTCGACCACGGACACGTAGTAACGGCGACTGCATGCTGATGTTGTTGCTGGATGCCACACCCGATTGCAACTGCACATCGGCGGTCAACGCCGAAAAGTCGGTTTTCTTCACCTCCTGGGTGGCCGTCTCTCCGTGCAACATGGCTTTGGCACTGCGTAGTTTGGCGGCCAGGTTATACCCATTCACCGAGCCATCGGCCAGTGCCACGTTCAACTTGCCGTTGATGGTTCGCCGTATGGCAGCCGGGAGTAGGCCAACACCGTTCACCCCCCCCTGCACGGTCGCGGCTCCCGACAAGGGCTCCTTACCCAGCCACTCTTTGAGCAACGGCTGGATCTGTAGCCGGTTGATCCTGGGTGCCAACTGCCAACGAGCGGGTATCACGGTGCCATCCAGCATGCCGGTTGCGGCGACCTGCCCTTGATAGAGGCGAGTCGAAAATTCGGCCAGTCGCAACACACCTTTCTCGAGTTGAAGCGCCATGCTCAACTCCCGGGCATCAAGCCGGGATCCCTTAAGATGTCCGATCCGGAGCCGCCCCTCACCATTGATGTCCTTAAGCCACGCCAGCGAGGGCTCAGTGGAGGCTTGGGAACTCTTATTACTCCCTTGAGCAGCCGATGGACGGTCAAACCAGGCCAGATCCAGTAACGGAAGCTGGAGATCCAGCATCACCCGCGGGACCTGCGACCCTAATGCCGAGAGAGTCCCTTGCCATTGCAGCGGGCCCAGTTGCCCAGAACCACGCTCAAGGCTCAGCCGAGATGCCTTGTGCTCATAACGCCACTCCCCCGTCAGTGCCAGTGTCTCCAGTGCCTTGGGGAGCACGGATCCGGTTTGCTGGCCGCTGAGCTGCCATTTCTTCAGCAGGACATGAGGATTCTGATCATCCCAGTGCGCACTCAGGTCGCCCCGACTGCTCCAGTTGCCCGTCAGCTGCGGGGATGTAAGCTGGGTGGTTAGCTGCCAATCGGGGAGCGCCAGCTTATAACCACCATCGGCCATTAAATCCAGTTGGGCACTAACTTGGCTCGTCAGCTGTAATTGTTGGCCGTCGGTCGGGATCAGCTGCATATTTAATTTCCAATCGCGCGCCAACCATCGAGAGCCCTGGGCTTGCTGTTGTAACTGTAATTGAGTCTCCAGATGACCCGTTATCTGCGCCAGGCGCCAATCGGTTGCCAGAGCAATGGCCACGGGTTGATCTGCGGTCCAGGCCCCCATTTCCAGGGTGAAATGCGCAAGGCTGTACTCTTGGCCTGTCTTCTGGTCTTGCAGCGTCAGCTCTGCATCCTCGATCCGGATCCCGGCCAGCTGGATCTGATAACCCTCAGCGCTCTTCGCGGAGGGTTGTGCGGACTCTGTGCCCGGGTTAGTCGACAGGGCCAGCAGATCATCCAGATTGCTGTGCCCTTGCGTGCTGCGCAGCAGATGGATCTGTGGTTTGTGCAGCGCCAGTTGCTCGATCAGCAACTGGCCGGAGAAGAGTGGCAGCAGCGCCACACGAATGCGGCCATCCGCCACCGCCACGGTTGGCTCAGCAGGAAAACCAGCCGGATTGAGCAAGCGGACTTGCTCGATGGACAATCCTAGTGACGGATAAAATGACCAGGAAACCGGACCATCGATGAATAACTCGCGTCCGGTTTGTTGCTTAACCTGGCTGATCAGCGCCTGTTTGATGTCATCGGTGCTGATCAGCAGGGTCAGGGTCAACATTCCCACCAACGCGACCAGGATCAGAGTCACTAGCAGGTACAGTACCTTTTTCATGGGGCCTCCGGATCCATCAAGCTTCAGCTTGATGCTCTTCAGCCGTCATGAGTCAGGCGCCGTTAATCCTGACCAATACGGCTGGCAACAGCTCCTTGTTGGCTCTTGTACTTGGCATTGGCGCGTTTGTTATAGGGGCGAGCTGCGGGCCCGGATAACAGCTCAAAATTGAGTGCGCCTATGACCATCTTAGGCCGTAATGCCAATGGCAGCCTGCCACCGTTGTAAAATTCCAGCACAATACGTCCCGACCAGCCCGGATCGATACGATGGGCGGTGACATGAACCATCAGGCCCAAGCGCGCCAGCGAGGATCGACCATCCAGCCACCCGACAATATCGGCTGGCAGAGTGACCGACTCCAGGGTGACGGCCAGCGCCAATTCACCTGGATGCAAAATAAAGGCTTCGCCGTCAGGGATGATGATTTCGTCACTCATCACCCGGTTGATGGCATCTGCGACCTCTTCTTTCGGGCCACTCAAGTCGATATAGGCCGCGGTATGGGCTTGAAACACCCGGAACTCATTGCCGAGTAAGACATCGACGCTGACGCCGCTGATCCGATCCTGGCCCGGCATGGGCTCGATGGCGATCTTGCCCTCAGCCAGATATTTTTCGATATCACTATCGCAAAGACGCATTCCCTTCTCCTGGTGATTAAGTAGCGCGTATCAAGACTGCAACATATGCAGGATACGGGCTTTGAGCATGTCGATGGCGATGCGGTTGCGGCCACCACGGGGCACAATCACATCGGCATACTGTTTGGATGGCTCAATAAATTGTAAAAACATCGGTCGAACTGTGTTCTGGTACTGTTTCAGCACCGATTCCATGGTTCTGCCCCGCTCTTGAACATCCCGCACCAACCGCCGGATCAGACAGATATCCAGCGGAGTATCCATGAAGATGCTGACATCCATCAGCTCGCGCAGTCGGGGTTCATTGAGTAACAAGATCCCCTCCAGGATGATGATGCGTTTCGGACTGAAACGTGAGGTCTCAGCCAAGCGAGTATGTTCGGTATAGGAGTAACGGGGAATATCAACGGCTTCCCCTTTGAGCAGGCAAGTCAGATGCTGTGCCAGCAAGCTGTGATCAAACGCACTGGGGTGGTCATAATTGGTTTTGACCCGCTCCTCCATGGACAGATGGGTCTGATCCTTGTAGTAACAATCTTCCGTGATGACGCCGATTTGATCCTCGCCTTGCTCCTGTACCAGCTCTTCAAAGATGGTATGCGCGATCAGACTCTTGCCGGAGGCCGAGGCCCCGGCGATCCCAATGATGACACAGGAACGTTGCGATTCAGACATGGTGTAAATTCTCAACTACGGCGATATTGCCCACGGACGGCGGCATGATACTAAATTTGCTCGCCAAGCAGAATAATCCTCTTGGCAGGTCGTGCTCAGCCTTCATTAACGGTCAAAATCGTGCTCGGGATCGCCTTGCCGCCGAAGTAGAGCATGGCCGCCACTTTGCGCGCCAATCGCTGGTAATTCAGGGCCAGCGAACTATCGGGCTCGGCCACGACCGGGGGGAGCCCGGCATCCATCCACTCGCGAACCTGAATATGCAAGGGTAACTCGGCCAACAACGGCACCCCCTGTTGCAAGGCCAACTGCTGACCACCACCGCAACCAAAAATTGCCTCCTGATGACCGCAGTGACTGCAGGTGTGGTAGCTCATATTCTCGATGATGCCGAGTACCGGAACCGTGACTTTATTGAACATGGCGATGCCTTTGCGCACATCGATCAGCGCCACATCCTGGGGCGTGGTGATCATCACGGCGGCGGTGGTCGGGACCTGCTGCGCCAGCGTCAACTGGATGTCGCCCGTCCCCGGCGGCATATCCACCACCAGATAGTCCAGCTCGCCCCAGCGGGTCTCGTGAAGGATCTGCGCCAGAGCCTTGCTGGCCATGGGCCCACGCCACACCGCGGCCTCCCCTTCAGGAACCAGAAAACCGATGCTGTTACAGACAATGCCATGGGCCTGCACCGGTTGCATGAACTTGCCATCATGGGAAACCGGCCGCTCATCCGGACAGCCCAACATCACCGGGATGGAGGGGCCATAGATATCGGCATCCAGCAACCCGACCCGGCCGCCTTCGCGCTGTAGCGCCAATGCTAGATTCGCCGCCGTCGTCGATTTACCAACCCCACCTTTGCCCGACGCAACCGCTATGATGTTCCGCACCCCGGCAATTCCCGGAACCGGCGTCATCCGAGCCATAGTCGCCACATCCTGCTGCCAGTGCCAGATGACCGTCGAGGCTCCCGTCTGCTGCCGCAGCTTTTCCTCTATCTGCTCGGTGAGCTGTGCCAACCAGCTGTGACCGGCGAACGGAATGCGCAGCGCGATGTGCAAGGTTTCATCCTGTTGCGAGATGGTGGTAACAAACCCGGCGGCGACCAGATCGTGCGCCCAACCTTCGGGTTTAAACTGGCTCAGCAGCTGACGGACTTCCTGCATGTAATCTCCTCATCAACAATCAATTTCCGGCGGAGATCCCATTGGCCGCCCACATCAACAACACAAGAGTATCGGAGGGGGCGGCAAACCTGGTTGGGACCTGCGGGATCTCGGCCGAGTGTACAAGAAAAGTGCCATAGAAACAGGGACAATTGCCGCTGGTCGTGGCATTGCGCCTAGGCAGATCCCCGTTGCATCGGGTAACATGTTGCTCCACTTCATTTTCCCGACACAGACAGGAACTATGGCCAACGCAGCTCGTAAAATTCTGGTTACCTGTGCCTTGCCTTATGCAAACGGCTCTATTCACCTCGGGCACATGCTCGAACACATTCAGGCTGATATCTGGGTGCGCTACCAACGGGTGCGGGGCAACACCATCCACTTTATCTGTGCCGATGATGCCCATGGCACCCCGATCATGCTCAAGGCCCAGCAGTTGGGGATCACCCCGGAGCAGATGATTGCCGAGGTATCCACCGAACATCAGGCGGATTTTTCCGGTTTTGGCATCAGCTTTGACAATTATCACTCCACCCATAGCGATGAAAATCGCGAGTTGGCGAGCCTCATCTATACCCGTCTGCGGGATGGTGGCTATATCAAGAGCCGGGGCATTTCCCAGCTGTTTGATCCGGAAAAGTCGATGTTCCTGCCCGATCGTTTCGTCAAGGGCACCTGTCCCAAGTGCAAGGCGGTCGATCAGTATGGCGATAACTGCGATGTGTGTGGTGCCACCTATAGCCCCACCGAACTGATCAATCCTAAATCCGCAGTCTCCGGTGCGACGCCGGTGATGAAGGAGACCGAGCACTTCTTCTTCGACTTGCCGCAGTTTGCCGGCATGCTGCAGAACTGGACCACCTCCGGCGCCCTGCAAGAAGAGATGGCCAACAAGCTCAAGGAGTGGTTCGAATCCGGCTTGCAGCAGTGGGATATCACCCGCGATGCCCCCTATTTCGGCTTCGAGATCCCCGACGCGCCGGGCAAATATTTTTATGTCTGGCTGGATGCGCCCATTGGTTACATGGGCTCGTTTAAGAACCTGTGCGCCAAGCGTCCAGAACTCGACTTCGATGCATTCTGGAGCAAGGAGAGCGACGCCGAGCTGTATCACTTCATCGGCAAGGATATCCTCTACTTCCACACCCTGTTTTGGCCGGCCATGCTCGAAGGGGCCGGTTTCCGCAAACCCAGCAATGTCTTCGTCCATGGTTATGTGACGGTGAATGGCGCCAAGATGTCCAAGTCCAAGGGCACCTTCATCAAGGCCGGAACCTATCTGCAACATCTGGATCCGGAATACCTGCGTTATTACTATGCCGCCAAGCTCAACAGCCGAATTGACGATCTGGACTTGAATCTGGACGACTTTGTCGCCCGGGTGAACGCCGATGTGGTCAACAAGCTGGTCAATCTGGCTTCCCGCACCGCTGGCTTCATCAGCAAGCGCTTCGATGGCCAGTTGGCAGCGACCAATACCGAGCCGGCCTTGTATAGCGAATTTGTTGCCGCCCGGGAGCGTATCGCCGAAGCCTACGAGGCGCGCGAGTTCAGCCGTGCTATTCGTGACATCATGGCGCTGGCGGATATTGCCAACCGCTATGTAGATGAAAAAGCGCCTTGGGTGATCGCCAAGCAAGAGGGCCGTGAAGCCGAGTTGCAGGAAGTTTGTACCGTATCGCTGAACCTGTTCCGGATACTGATGACCTACCTGCAGCCGGTATTGCCACAACTGGCCGAACGCAGCGCCGCCTTCTTGAAAACCAGTCTGAGCTGGGACGGGATTGATACCCCGCTGTTGGCGCATTCCATTGCCCCCTTCAAGGCGCTATTCAGCCGCATCGATCCGAAAAAGATCGAGGAGATGATCAACGCATCCAAGGAAGATCTGGTCGCCGAAGCCAGCAAGACCCAGGGCAGCAAGTCCCAACATCAGAGCGCTCCGGGTAAGGACACTGAAATCGAGCCGATTGCGCCGGAAATTGCCTATGACGATTTTGCCAAACTGGATCTGCGTATTGCCCGCATCGTGAATGCCGAACTGGTCGCCGATGCTGATAAGTTGTTGAAGTTGCAGCTGGATATCGGTGGAGAAACCCGCCAGGTATTTGCTGGCATTCGCTCTGCCTACGATCCGGCGACGCTGGTAGGCAAATTGACGGTGATGGTGGCCAATTTGGCACCGCGCAAGATGCGCTTCGGCATGTCCGAAGGCATGGTGCTGGCCGCCGGTCCTGGCGGCAAAGAGCTCTATATTCTCGAGCCTCACGACGGCGCCCAACCGGGTATGCGCGTGAAGTAAACCGAACACCGGATTAATCCTAAACGGCCTACGGGCCGTTTTTTTTATTCTCAATCCATACTATTCAGCCATTCAGCGCCGTGATTCAGACCATCTGGGCGCTGACTTGCAAACCAAATGATCGCACTAACTGCTGACACTCGGGCACGGGTGTCGCCATGACCCGGGTTAGCAACTGCTCGATATCCTCCCGCTCGGCCCACAGGATCTCCGCCAAAGCTTGCCGCCGCCCCCGCACTAGCGCCGCCAATTCTGGTTGCTGCTGCCGTTTGAGCCAACGGCTTAGCGCACTCAGATCGGCAAAGTACCCCAGCTTGTCCTGCCAGCTTCGGCAATGACAGCTCAGCATCTGATAGTCCGTAGAAACGGTTGCCAGCAGATCCAGCAGATAGCGCAACGATTTAATTGCCAGGCGCAGTTGATGCAGATTCCGCGGTGATGGCTGCCGCCCTTGCTGTAGAGACTTTCGGATGATCTCAACATACAGCGCTCGCACCAGGAGCAGTTGCTGTTGAAAGAGCACCGGTGTCATCCACTGCTGCCACGCCACTAGCACCTGCTGCAAACCCTGCAGCATAGCCAGCAACTGTGACTCGGGTGGTTTTCGCGTGGCACGGACCTGTGAGGTCAACCTCTTGCGTAATGCCCGCGTGTGCGGGAGCCTCTGTAAATACGCCACGAAGACATCGTGGTTACGTTGTCGACTCACGCTTTTGAGCAAACAACGCCACTGTTTTGTCTGGCGACCCAGATCTGCGGGCAAGGCGGTAATTTGCCACAATGGCTGCCAGGCAAGACAGGCGCGCAGACTCACTCGGAATTGGTGCAGCGACTCCATATCCCAAACCTCGGCGGCCGTCAGGGCGCCAAGCTCGTCGCAGCGCTGGATGAACAGATGTCGAGGTTCAATACGCGCGAAATTCATCGCCCAGTACTCCTTGTGGTAGGGCATCGAGTCGGTTGACCACGATACGCTCCACCGTCGCCGAAGGGGGACCCTGTCGCAACCACTGGATTAATTGCTCGACGTCCGAGGTTTCACCGACCGCCAAAACCTCCACTGAACCATCGGCCAGATTGCTCGCTCGGCCACGCAATCTCAGCGCCATGGCCCGTTGGCGGGTGAAATAACGAAAGCCTACCCCCTGAACCCGGCCAAAAACCTGAATCCGCACGGCTTTATCCGACATTTTGTGATCCTCCTGGCTTCGGTTTTTAGGCCATCAGGGTATGATGAAAGCAGTTTCATCATTAGGATTCCGCGCATCATGAAAGAAGTCAAATTTCGCTGGGTAGACCGTATTCTGATTAATATGACCATTCAGGAAAAATTCCACGTTCTCTTCTGGTTCCCTCTGTTAGTAATTGTGCTCATCACTGCCGTCTTGATTCATCAAAACAACCAACTGCGCCGGACCGATCTGATCGAAGGCCTAGAGCTAAAATTGCAAAATGCGGTGACGTTACTGGATCAGGTAAAGGACGTCTCCGATATCAAACTACCCGACGGTATCCGTCTGGCTGACAGTGGTGTAGAAGGGCAACATCAAGTCGGTGATGCCATGACCATTACCGTACCGACCGCCAACCAGAGGTTCCTGAGTGGCACCGTGGACCTGAGCCAGTTATCACTGTGGAATGGGCATAATACGACCTTCACCGTAATTGTTTTGGCGATTCTGGTAATGGCCGCCGTCAGCTACTATCTGAGCACTTTTATTTCTGGCGCCATCTTCTCATTAAATAAGGCCTTAAGTCGGGTCGCCGATGGTGATCTGACGGAACGCTTGAACTTCATTCCGACTCGGGATGAATTCAGTGCCCTGGCGCAAAGCATCGATACCCTGGCGGGTCGTCAACAACATACCGTGAAACTGGTTCATGACAGTGCCGAAGCCCTGGAGCTGTTTGCCGATGAATTCCGGGAAGCAGCACAGGAAGGTCAGGATACGGCGGCCTCGCAGCGTCAATATCTCGACTCGCTGGCCACGGCCATGGAAGAGATGACGGCCGCGATCCGGGAAGTGGCGCGCAATGCCAATGACACCTCGGCCCAGACCCGTCACTCCAGTGAAGAAGCCAGCCAGGGCGCTGCCAGCGTCAATCGCACGATCGACGCAATCCAGGCGTTGGCCGATGAAATCAGCCAGGCTTCCAGTGCCGTCGAACAACTGACCAACCGCGCCAACAAAATCAGTGAAGTCGTCACCGTCATCAACTCCATCTCCGGACAGACCAATCTGTTGGCCTTGAATGCCGCGATTGAGGCGGCTCGGGCCGGAGAACAGGGTCGTGGCTTTGCGGTGGTCGCCGATGAAGTACGAACCCTGGCCGGTCGTACGCAACAGGCAACGGTTGAAATTCAGAAGATGATCGAGGAGCTCCAAAGCGGTACCGGAGCCTTGAATCAGATCATGGATAAAACCGTGCATCAGGCTGCGACCAGCCGCGAGCTCATCACCGGAGTGGGACACGATATCGAGCGCATCGCCTCGTATAGTGAATCCGTATTCGAGATGAGTGCGCAGATCGCGACCTCAGCCGAGCAACAGAGCTCCGTTGCGGCAGAAATCTCGCAAAATCTTGAAGAGGTGCGCCAGCAATCCATGCAGGTGGAAGAGTCGACTGCGGCTACCGTGGGCGGAACACAGAATCTGAAGGTGACCGCCAACGAGCTGGATCAGCTGCTACGCGGTTTGAAATTCTAAACCCGGCTTCTCCTCGCTGATATTGAGCAATAAAAAACGCAGCCCATATCGGCTGCGTTTTTTTATAGACGCTGCGCTGATATGGCCCGCTACAGCACTCAGAAATTGCCATTGTTGTGAATCATATCCAGCAGACGAGCAGAAAATCTTCCTACACTCATGCAAGCGGCATATGCAGAATCTAGCCGCTTTGACTTCAAGATCATCACTATCACCGAGTCTCTTTATCGATGGTGACACGCATGAGTAATGACACAGCTCACACGCCAGAAAGTAAGACCACGGGCCTGGTATTGCCGGGGCAGGATCGCCCTAGTCAGTTGTATGTGATCCCGATTTTTGGCCGTCCGTTTTTACCCTCCCAGATCCTGCCGGTGCAAATTCAGTCCGATCCCTGGCAAAAGACTATTGAGCGGGTGGCCAACTCGCCCCACAAGATGGTGGCCCTGTTTCGCATCACCGACGAACAGGAACAAGAACACGTCAAGCCCCTGCCCGAGGTAACACCGCGAACCGGCTGTGCAGTGCGCATTCTGCAGGCCAGCTCGGGGAATGGTGAGTTGCAATTCGTCGCCGAAGGGATCGAGCGGGTTGAGATCGTCCAGTGGCTTAGCCATAAACCGCCCTACCTGGTCGAAGTGCGTTATCCACCGCTGGACGATCTCGCGGCGCGCAGTGATACCGAAATCAAAGCCTACGCCCTGGCGCTGATCTCCGCCATCAAAGAGCTGCTCCCCATCAATCCACTCTACAGCGAAGAGCTGCGGCAATATCTGGATCGCTTCAATCCCAATGATCCCTCGCCGCTGGCCGATTGCGCGGCGGCGATTACCACCGCCACCGGTGATGAATTGCAAGACATTCTGGATACTCCCCTGCTGTTTGAACGCCTGAAAAAGGCGCTGGCACTGGTCAAAAAAGAGATCGAGGTTGCCAAACTGCACAACCAGATCCGGGATGAAGTCAACCGCAGTATCAACGAGCGGCAGCGGGAGTTTTTCCTGCGGGAACAACTGAAGGTGATACAGCGTGAGCTGGGACTGGAGAAGGATGACAAGACCGCAGAAATCGATGGTTTCAGCAAACGGATGCAAGGCCATGACATACCGGCGGCGGTCCAGCAACGCTTCCAGGAAGAGCTGGATAAACTAAAAATTCTGGAGGCTGGCTCCCCGGAATACGCCGTCACCCGCAACTACCTGGACTGGATTAGCCAGGTTCCGTGGGGGCTCTATCATCAGGATCAACTGGATATACAGCGCGCCAGGACCATTCTGGATACCGATCATGACGGCCTGCAAGACGTTAAACAACGGATCATCGAATTCCTGGCGGTCGGCACCTTCAAGCAAGACATCAGTGGCGCCATCATGCTGTTGATTGGTCCACCCGGTGTCGGCAAGACGTCGATTGGTCACTCCATTGCCCGCACTTTAGGGCGTCCCTTCTATCGGTTTAGTGTCGGCGGCATGCGGGACGAGGCGGAAATCAAAGGTCACCGTCGCACCTATATTGGTGCCATGCCCGGTAAAATTGTGCAGGCGCTCAAGGAGAGCAAGGTGATGAATCCGGTGATCATGCTGGATGAAATCGACAAACTGGGCAGCAGTCATCAGGGGGATCCGGCATCCGCCCTGCTGGAAACCCTGGATCCGGAACAAAATCATAACTTTCTCGATCACTATCTGGATCTGCGGCTGGATTTGTCCAAGTGTCTGTTTATCTGCACCGCCAATACTCTGGACTCCATTCCCGCCCCTTTGCTGGATCGGATGGATATGATCCGGCTCTCCGGTTACCTGTCCCAGGAAAAATTAGCCATTGCCCGCCACCACCTCTGGCCACGGCAGCTGGAAAAAGCCGGAGTCAGTAAACAACAGATCAGGATCAGCGATGGCGCCATACGCCGTATCATTGATAACTACGCCCGGGAAGCCGGCGTGCGCAATCTGGAAAACCTGCTGGCAAAAATTATCCGCAAAGCCGTGGTCAGTCTGCTGAACCATGAGGTCACCAGTCTGCGCATCAAAGCCGCCGACATCCCCAACTACCTGGGCAATCCATTATTTCGTAAAGAGCAGGCCCTGCATGGTGTAGGGATCGTGACCGGGCTGGCCTGGACCGCGCTGGGTGGCGCTATCTTGTCCATCGAAGCCAGCGTGGTCAATCAACAGGGCCGCAGTCTGAAGCTGACCGGACAACTGGGCGATGTAATGCGCGAATCCGCAGAATTGGCATATAGCTATATCTGCAGCAACCTCAAGCTGTTGGGTGCCGATGCCCATTGTTTTGAACAAGCGGGCATCCATTTGCACATCCCCGAAGGGGCAACACCAAAAGACGGGCCCAGCGCCGGTATCACCATGGCCAGTGCCCTCCTCTCGTTGGCCCTCAATCTGGCACCGGTCAAGAATATCGCCATGACCGGGGAGCTGACCCTGACAGGACATGTGCTGGCGATTGGTGGCGTACGGGAAAAAGTCATAGCGGCTAAACGCCAAGGCATCCATCGCCTGATCGTACCGCTCGCTAATCGGGGGGATGTGCTGGAATTACCGGATTATATTCGGACTGGAGTCGAGTTTATGTTTGCCGATCACTTCAAGGAGGTTGCCAGCATACTGTTCCCGCCGACGCCGCCTGCACAGTCCAGGCGCAAAAATCCGGACACAGGGGAACATACAGCCCCTTGAAGCATGCGCTGTGCTGAGGACAAACAAAAACGCCCTGGGCATTAGCCCAAGGCGTTCGATCTGGTTGCGGGGGCAGGATTTGAACCTACGACCTTCGGGTTATGAGCCCGACGAGCTACCATGCTGCTCCACCCCGCGTCACGTGGAGCGCATAGTAGCACAGGTTCAGATGCCGTCAAGATGTTTCAGCATAAGGCGGATTATTAGAATAATCTGCTTAGAAAAAACGGTTCATTAGCACCGCAGAGCAAAACAAATGGCTACTCATACAGTGAATAATTAATGGACAGTCTGGGGGACGTATGAACATCACCAAGGGACACTGCCGGCAGTTAGGTGCCAATATTGAAGGTGGCGGCGTCAACTTTGCCCTCTGGGCCCGCTTGGCCAGCGGCGTCGAGTTATTGTTATTTTCCTCCCCGGAGGATGAGCAGCCGACGGTGATCAAGTTATCACCGATGATCAATCGCACCGCCTACTACTGGCATGTCTTTGTGGACCAGATCGGGGATGGCCAGCTGTATGGCTGGCGGATCAATGGCCCCTGGCGCCCTTATGAAGGAACCCATTTTGATGCCGATAAGGTATTACTGGATCCCTACAGCCGCGAAGTCGTATTAGGTCCGCGTTATGATCGTTGGGCTGCGGCAAGACCGGGCTCCAATTTGCACTGTTGCGCCAAGAGTGTGGTGGTTGATTTGCAAAACTATGATTGGGAGGGGGATATTTCCCCCCAGCATCCAATGTCCCGCTCTGTTATCTATGAAATGCATGTCGGTGGATTCACCCGGGATAAAAGCTCGGGTCTAGCAACAGATATTCGCGGCACCTATGCTGGCCTTATTCACAAAATACCCTATTTAAAATCACTGGGAATTACTGCGGTTGAGTTATTGCCGGTATTTCAGTTTGACCCTCAAGATGCACCAGTCGGAAAAGACAATTACTGGGGTTATAGCCCCATGTCTTTTTTTGCACCGCACAGTGGCTATGCCAGTAATCCTGAAATAAAAGGCGCCGTCAATGAATTTCGGGATATGGTCAAAGCCTTACATAAAGCGGGGATCGAAGTTATTCTGGATGTGGTTTATAACCATACTGCCGAGGGTGGTGATGATGGGCCAATATTTTGTTTCAGAGGCATCGATCACGAGGCCTATTATATTCTCGACCCCAAAACCAAACTGAATACCAACTACTCCGGGTGTGGCAATACCCTCAATGGTTCCCATGCGGTAACCAAACATTTGATCATCGATAGCTTGCGCTATTGGCGGGAACATATGCATGTCGATGGTTTCCGCTTTGATTTAGCCTCGATTCTGTCCCGGGATGAGGAGGGTAAACCGCTGGTTTACCCGCCAACCTTACTCGCCATCGATACCGATCCAGTATTAGCGGATTGTAAAATGATTGCCGAAGCCTGGGATGCCGGTGGTCTGTATCAGGTGGGGTCTCTGGCCGGATCCCGTTGGCGGGAATGGAATGGACAATTCCGCGATGATGTTCGCCGTTTTATCAAAGGCGACGTCGATACCTGCAGCCGGTTTGCGGATCGCATGACAGGCAGTCCTGACATTTATCAATATAATCATTCTGATCCGGAAAAAAGCATCAACTTCGTCACCTGCCACGATGGTTTCACCCTGTGGGATCTGGTCAGCTATAACCAAAAAAATAACCACGCCAACGGAGAAGAAAACCGCGATGGCATGAATGACAATTACAGCTGGAATCACGGCATCGAAGGTGAAACCGATAATCAGGAAATTGATAAGCTCCGTGTTCGGCAGTGCAAAAATTTATTGACCGCGATTATGTTATCAATTGGGACACCCATGTTATTAATGGGTGATGAACGCTTGCGGACTCAGCACGGCAATAATAACGCCTACTGCCAAAATACGCCCTTAAGCTGGATGATCTGGCGTAAGAATGAACGAGCCGATGAAATGCTCCGCTATACCCAAGAGCTCATTAAATATCGGAAATATCTATTTAGCCGCGCGCAACACGAAGGCATGATGGTTTCGCTGGCTGAAATATTACATCGTTCTGAAATCTGCTGGCATGGTGTTAATCCCTATTCGCCCGACTGGGATGCAAACTCACACTCCCTGGCGATGACGGCTATATCTTTAGATGTGAAGGTCGCGATATATATTGTTTTTAATGCTTATTGGGCACCCTTGCAATTTAATTTACCCTTGCCGCCACAAAATATAAATGGCAATTGGCATCGAATTGTGGATACCGCGCTACCCTCGCCATTGGATATTATTCCCTTGGGTAATCCGTTACCGGAAATAAAGCGCCACTATCAGGTAGCTCCCCGCTCCGCCTGCCTATTTGTCTGTGGGGGATTTCTGCAACAAAACAGCTGACTGACGGAGGGAGGAAGAGTTAATTCTGGCGCCGAGCCAGGGCGATAACCTTGCTAAACATTTGCCGCAGCAGGGCGGGCATCTGCTCGACTCCTGCCTGCTCGGCCGCCTCCACCACCGATAGCGCCAAACCGGGTTTGCTGTGACGACTCAAGGCCCGTTCAATCACTTTGCCGGGGGGTAGAATCTGGTGGGCCGTCACCCCAGCCTCACGCCGGTATACCGCCTCAAAACCATGATGATACAGAAAATGTTCTATATCCTTGGCCGGTAATGGCGTGAGTCGATCCATCTCCCGCTCGCCCTTGAGTTGACCCCGAACGCTGGCGGCGTACTTACTGCCCGCCTGGTCGCCATCGGCCAAAAGATGCCATTCGATACCCAGATCGCGTGCGGCCTTGATCAGCGGTGCGACACCACACTGGGCGAACTCGATGATCCGTACCCCTTCGCCGCGCAGACTATAGCCGCAGATGGTTGCCAGCTCCGAAAGCAACCAGATCTCGGTCTCCCCCTCGACCAGCAACCAGCACCGCGCAAACAGCGACATGGGACGGTTGATGCGCACATGAAAGGTGATCCGCCGCAACTCTTCGGCACTCATCTGTTCATCATTCAGGCTAAAGGCCCGAGTTTCGTGCGGCTGACGGACCAAGCGGCGAATTTGACCTAATGGGATGGAAGTCAGCAGATCGCCGGAGTTGGTGGTCAGGATCTTTTGCCCGGGCAGTTGTTCGAGCAAGCCCCAGGCCAAGGCCAGCATGGTTGGATGCAGTCGACTCTCCGGGTCTTCCAGGATCAAGATGGGGCGGGCACCGACCTCGATCTCCCGATCACCACGCGCCGCGAGCAAGGCCCCCCCTAATCCCGCCATCGCCAGCTCCACCGCACGCCCATGCGCACCACCGCGCATTAGTTCTTGCAAGGCGCCCAGACCGCGCAAGCTGGTTGGTTTCGACACTATTTCGCGGGCATTGCGCGGTTTGGTTCGTAGCGGTGGTACATGGCTCAGGTAGTGCTCCATCAGGCTGCGGATCGCCCCCATGCCTTGACGCAGCGTGGGCTCATCGATACCACTGCTGTCCTCATCCAAGACCCGTTGCGACACCAGATCCAGCTGATCCTGCCACTGGGGCACACTCTCATCACCGCCATACCGCGTGCTGCGGGCGTCTCGCAAGCGCAGTACCGGGTTCATCAACATCAGCAGATGGATCAGCGGCTCCGGCTCGGGGATTAACAAGCTGTGACCCAGGGCGTCGAGAAAACCATGTTCCGATTCGACCCTTCCATCCGCCATCAATTCGGCGGCAGCCCGATAATGGATGCGGTGCAAACCATCCTTGCTGCGACACCAGATCTTGGACAGACGAGACAAACGCTGGGAGTGTTGACACATATCGGGCCGGTATTCGCGGAAGGTGAGCACTATGTATAGTTGATGAGTAGAGGGGAGATCGGCATCGTCGGCGCGATGAAAATCGGTCAATTCGAATTGATAGGGAACCACTCCTTGCCCCAACAAGCACCAGAGGGCGCGTAGTAAACTGGTCTTACCCCAGGCGTTTTCACCAATCAGGGCGGTTGTTTGCTGCAGGGTAATGGAGAGTCGATTGATGCCGCGAAAGCCTGAGATTTCAATCTGTTCCAGATACATACATCACCACCTGTTTTTCTTTCATGGTGGCAAAGCAGTGTGATGATTACCAGGCGATGGCCGGCAGTTTTAATTACCGGCTGCTGATTTTAGCCCGGGGCTGTGAACTGAATGCATATTCCGAGGTGCTGGTTTCCTGATTCCACACCGCAAACCAGAGATGGCGTTGACGAAGTTGACGTTTTTTTAATTTCATGGCGTTGGATTCCGGCTACTGGAGCGTTTAATTGCTGATACCGGCACAGGATCCCGCACGAGTGTCGCTTTTCCATGACGTCTTCATGATGATTTAATGACAAGCCAATCCCCTGCCCCCTTGGCTCTCCAGCGAGAGCGGACGCCATCAGCCCTAGAAGCAATCACCAGGGCCGACAAATAACGGCAGTCTGCGTATAATCATCGCCTTCGCCATACAGTGAGTGAGGATTTGATGTCTGAGCCCATCCGTTTGACCCAATACAGCCATGGTGCCGGTTGTGGTTGCAAGATCTCTCCCAAGGTGCTGGATACCATTCTGCGTAGCCAACTGCCAGCCTTCACCGATCCCAAGCTAGTGGTGGGATATCACAGTAAAGATGATGCTGCCGTGGTGGCATTGGGAGACGGCCGGGGACTGATCTCGACCACCGATTTTTTTATGCCGATTGTCGATGACCCCTTCACCTTCGGCCGTATCGCCGCGACCAATGCCATCAGTGATATCTATGCGATGGGTGGAACCCCGCTGGTTGCCATCGCCATTCTTGGTTGGCCCGTGCAGTTGCTCGGCGCCGAGATTGCCCAGGCTGTGGTGGATGGTGGCCGACAGGCCTGTCGAGATGCCGGGATTTCGTTAGCCGGCGGCCATAGCATTGACTCACCGGAGCCCATTTTTGGTCTTGCCGTCAATGGCCTGGTTGAGCTCTCGCAGCTCAAGCGAAATGACACGGCTCAGGCTGGCGATCTGCTGTTTCTCACCAAGCCGCTGGGGATCGGCATCCTGACCACGGCACAAAAAAAACAGCGACTGCAAGCCGAGCATGCACAACTGGCAATCGACTGGATGTGTACCTTGAACAAGGTCGGGGCCGAATTTGCCAAACTTCCTGGTGTGACAGCCCTGACCGATGTCACCGGCTTCGGGCTGGCGGGCCATCTCATCGAGATGTGCGAGGGCGCTGACCTGAGTGCCCACCTTGATATGGCGGCCATCCCGCTGCTCCCTGCCATCGATGACTACCTGCAGGCGGCTTGTGTGCCGGGTGGCACGGGTCGGAATTTTGAAGCCTATGGCCACAAGATCGCGCCTTTGACCCAACGTCAGCAACAACTGTTGTGTGATCCACAAACCAGTGGCGGCTTGCTGGTTGCCGTACGCCCTGAGGCCTTGGCTGAATTCCACGCCTGTGCCCAGGGCGCAGGCTTGACACTGCAGCCGATTGGCCGATTACAACAAGCGAGCTCTGACCACCGCATCGAGTTGAGCGTCTGATGACAAAACCATTACCTTGCCTCGAGGACTACGCGGCGCTGTTCTTACAACAGCGCCCGCTGATTGACCTGCGTGCACCGATTGAATTTGCCGAAGGCGCCTTCCCCCGTGCAATCAACCTGCCGCTCATGAGCGATGACGAGCGGGCAGCCGTGGGAACCTGCTACAAGCAACAGGGCCAGCAGGCTGCGATTGCCCTGGGGCATCAGCTGGTTAGCGGAGAAATGAGGGAGCAAAGGCTCCAAGCCTGGCAGACCCAGATCCGTCAACACCCGGACACTGTGCTCTATTGTTTTCGCGGTGGCTTGCGTTCGCAGACGGTGCAGCAATGGTTAGCCGAGCGGGGCTGCATAGTTCCCCGAGTTGCGGGCGGTTATAAAGCGTTGCGACAATTTTTGATTGCAACTCTGACCCGCATCAGCACGCGAGATCCGTTGTGGCTGGTCACCGGCATGACCGGCTGCGGCAAAACCGAACTATTAGCGCAGTTACCGGCAGCGATTGATCTGGAAGCCCACGCCCATCACCGGGGCTCCAGTTTTGGAGCCCTGCCGGAGGGGCAGCCTGGTAACATCGATTTTGAAAACAACCTTGCCATCGAGCTACTGCAGCGGGAACAAACCGGACAGACTCATCTCATTCTGGAGGATGAGAGCCGGATGATCGGTCGCTGCACCTTGCCACTGCCGTTGTACACCAGCATGGAGCAGGCACCGCTCATCCTGCTGCACGCACCATTGGGCGAGCGGATTAACCGGATCCGCACCGAATATGTCACCGGGCTGCTAACCCGCTTCAGCCACCATATGGCAATGGATGCGGCGGCAGAAGCACTCAGCCGTTTTTTGCAGGGCAGTCTTGGCAAACTGGAACGACGACTGGGAAGCGAGCGCTGCCAGCATCTGCAGGGCGTATTGGCCGAGGCGTTACAGGCGCAATTTCAGCACGGCGATGCATCCGGTCACGATCTCTGGATTGAGCGCCTGCTGGTCGATTATTACGATCCTATCTACCTGCGACATCTGCGGGATCGTGCGGCCAAAATTGTGTTCGAGGGCGATGCCTCGGCCTGTCGGGAATACCTGCAAGCCTTAAGTTTTCAACCACGACCGCAAGCACGATAACCCGAGCGCGCCATAGCCAATTGCACGCTCACTGCACCCAATCCGTTGCAACGAGGAGCGACCATCCCCTTTCCACCTCCACAATATGGACCACGGTACGATGAATGAAACATCTTCTCTGCTGCTCTGTTTTGGCGACTCGAATACATGGGGCTTTGATCCCCGAGGCGGCCGTTATCCTGCCGCTCTGTGCTGGCCTCAACAACTGGCACAGCGGTTAAATCGACCGTTGCAACTGGAAGGCAAGCCAGGACGGACCCTGTGGTTTGCTCGATCGCAATCGGGTCTGGAGCCTGGTTTTGAGGATTGGCAGCGCTGTTTACGGGCTCGGCCTGCAGATCTGGTGTTGGCTTTGGGCATTAATGATCTGGCTGCTGGCGCAACACCGCAGCAATGCCAACAGGCACTCGAACATTACCTACAGGCCTGGCAGGAGCTAGCACCGAGCTGCGGGTTGACCTTGATTGCTCCTGCACCCTTGGGTCGCCTGACAGCTGGCTGGCAGACGCTATTTGCCGGACAGCTGCAGGCCAGTCAGGAACTCGGTGCCTTATGGCTTGCCACCGCTCGGAAATGGCATGTTCACTGTTATCAAATGGACCGTCATTTTTGTCCCGGAGCCGATGGCCTGCACTGGACTGCAGAATTCCATGACCAACTGGCTCGGGAGTTGGCATCCATGTTCAAGCCTCCGCAGTAAGAGCGGTTGGAGTGCATCAGCGCGGCAGGATAGAATCGACAACATGATTTAGACGGACCTTGCACAGGAATTCATATGCTTAAATATCAAATACTTCCCGTCACCCAATTCATGCAGAATTGTACGCTGTTGTGGTGTGATGAAACGAATGCCGCCGCCTTGATCGATCCCGGTGGCGAGATGAAGCATCTTCTTTCCGTGATTGCCGATCATGGATTGACGCTGACCGCAGTCTGGTTGACTCATGGCCATCTGGACCACGTCGGGGCTGCTGACGAAATACGTCAGGCAACAGGCTGCCCGATCATAGGTCCCCACCCTGCCGATGCCTTTTGGCTACAAGCACTGCCTGCACAATCTGAAATGTTTGGTTTTCCCCTGACCGAAGCATTTGTGCCTGATCGCTGGCTTAA
Source organism: Pseudaeromonas sp. HNCC25DJ182 (assembly GCF_055413365.1). Taxonomy (NCBI): domain Bacteria; kingdom Pseudomonadati; phylum Pseudomonadota; class Gammaproteobacteria; order Aeromonadales; family Aeromonadaceae; genus Pseudaeromonas; species Pseudaeromonas sp. HNCC25DJ182. The sequence continues at coordinate 103,130 of NZ_JBVAYG010000004.1, forward strand.
TGAAGGCGAGACCCTGACGCTGGGCAACCAGCAGTTGCAAGTTCTGCATTGTCCAGGACATACGCCGGGGCATGTGGTGTTCTTGCATCAGCCCAGCAAACTGGCTCTGGTGGGCGATGTCTTGTTTCAAGGATCGATTGGCCGGACCGACTTCCCACAAGGCAATCACAGCGATCTCATCGCCAGCATTACCGAAAAACTGTTGCCCCTGGGGGATGACATCACCTTTATCCCGGGACATGGCCCAAACTCGACTTTCGGTCGCGAGCGGCTCAGCAACCCTTTTCTAACCCAGCCAATTTGGTAGCGGGAGCCGGTCCCGGTGTGCAGATGCTTGCACACCGGGCAAAGATCCAGGCTCGAGCAGCAGATTAGTGCATAACCTGACTGACGGTGGTGCCGCCATCCCGCGGGAAAAAGAAGCCCATGAAGGGGCCCCGCGCCTGCCGAACCACATACAGCATGGCGAAGGTGTTGGGCGCAATCCAGCGACACAGCCCTTTGCGATTCGGAGTGTCATCGTTGAGATAGCCACCGATCAGGCGCACTGTGCCATTAAAAATCGCGGCTTTTTCATGGAACATCTGCGACCCCATCTCAAATTCAGCTTTGGTGATCGCACTGGGAACCAGATCCTTATCTGAATGCCACAAAATCGCTTCCTGATAGGTCGTCATGCGAATTGGGTTCTCCCGGCAGTAGTCACCAAAGATCTCGGCAACCAGCTCATCGGTGAATTCGTATTCTGCCCAGAGGAGATCCAGATCCAGAGCATCCCGATGGGTAAAGCTTTGCTGTTCAAATAGATGAAATAAAATTTCTTTCATCGAGCGACCCGTCAACTGTTGGTACAAGGCCCCAACGTCTTGTTCTTCAACACTTAATTTCGCAATCAATTTCTACTACCTCATCAGCTACAACGTCGTGCTGTATTACAGCATGTAATAAAGCTTCTGTTTATCATTTCCTCGCAACAGGTTTCAACTTGCAGCCAAGCCGCTCTGCTATATCTCAGGGAACTGTGCAACCTGTGATAAAAACCGTGAAAGCTTGGAAATTCAAATCCAGGTGTAAACAGGACGAGTGAAAAGGCTGAAATAGGGCTTACGGTCACGGAAGCACGGCAAAGGAAAAAATAAAAACCATGAGCCACGTCATTTGACCTGTCAGATCTAACAGGTGAGTGATAAAATATACAGCAGATGAACGGCGTAAGATTTAGCTAATTCAGTAGCAATATTAGCCTTATCTTATGATAATGAATACGTTATAGGACCGGTTCGGAGACATGGAGCAAAATGGTAATGCGACCGTACAGGCGAGCAAGACGACAAGAAGAAAAAACAGATCGAGTAGAAGCCATCCTGGCATCAGCGAAAGGTTTATTAGCCACTAATACTCTCGACGAATGTAATCTCAGCACAATAGCCGGTGAAGTCGGTATTACCAAAGCCGCTCTGTATCGCTATTTCCGAGTCAAGGAGCTGATATTTCTCGAAATTTATCGCCGAGAATTGGCTATTCTGTCGCCATCACTGCAACAGGTATTTCTGGCGCCCAGCGTCGAGAAACTCGCCGCGGCATTGGTTGCACAACCCCTGTTTTGTAAACTGACCGCTGTTCTGGCTGACGTCTTGGAGAAACCCCTGACCGAAGACGAAGCGATCGCATTCAAGACCTACATTCTGCAAGTGTTTGAACCATTAGGCATACAACTCAATCAGCAGTTTGGTATGAGTTTGGATCAGGTTATCAACTTGTTGTTACATATTTTCGCAGCCATCGTAGGCTGTTGGAAGCTCAGTCATCCCAGTGCCATGATGACGCTGGCGCTGCAAAATGAAGTCTTAGCCCCGTTCCGAGCCGATTTTCATCAATATCTGCAGCAGCATCTCACTATGTTGCTCGGCCAAATCATACCCGTGAGTTGACGCTGCAGCGTCGTCCAAGGGTTAACAATGAGTTAGCTATCCATAAAAATGAAGCCATCAATGATGGCTTCATTTTTATGCGCAATATAATATCGCCGAATGAATCAACACATTCGGCGACCATGCATTACAACACCTTGGCAATGGCCTGACAGAGGGCGTCAATGTTGCCACTGGTGATCCCGGCGACACTGATACGGCCTGAGCCAACGATGTAGACCGCAAATTCGTTCTTCAACCGCGCAACCTGGTCCTTGTTCAGGCCGGAGAACGAGAACATACCGTTCTGCTCGGTCATGAAGCTGAAGTCTTGCTGGACACCTTGCTCCTTGAGCTTGGCGACAAACAGCTCACGCATCTGCCAGATACGGTCACGCATCTGGGTTACTTCGCCAATCCACTCTTGCTTGAGTGCGGCATCCTTGAGCACTGTGGTCACTACGGCGGCACCATGGGCTGGTGGATTGGAGTAGTTCGCGCGGATAGCCGCTTTCACTTGACTGAAAGCAACATTTGCAACCGCCTCCGCCTCGGTCACCAGGGTTATGGCCCCGACCCGCTCGTTATAGAGGCCGAAGTTCTTGGAGAATGAACTGGCAACTAACAACTCACGGTTGAACCGGGCAAACAGGCGCAGACCTGCAGCATCTTCATCGACTCCGCGAGCGAAGCCCTGATAGGCAAAATCGAAGAACGGCAGCAACTTGCGTTCAGCACAGAACTTGGCCAGCACTTCCCATTGCTCGAGAGTCGGATCGATTCCGGTCGGGTTGTGGCAGCAACCGTGTAGTAGCACCACATCGCCAGCTTGCGCGGCAGACAAAGATTGCAACATGGCGTCGAAATCCAGTCCTCGGGTTGCCGGGTTGTAATAGGTATATTCCCCGGTCTCCAGACCTGCGGCACCGAAGACCTGAAAATGGTTGACCCAGGTTGGATTGGAAATCCAGACCTTGCGACTGAGTTTTTGCCGGGACAGAAATTCGGCCCCAATGCGCAGGGCTCCTGTGCCACCTGGAGCTTGTGCCGTACGGGCGCGCTTGCTGGTGACAATCTCATGATCCGCACCAAACAGCAAATGCTGCACCAACTGCCCATATTCGGCATTGCCTTCAATGCTCAGGTAATTTTTGGTCTTTTCCGTGTCTAGCAGGATTTGCTCTGCTTTTTTGACGCAGGAGAGGATCGGCGTGTCCCCGGCATCATTCTTGTAAATGCCAACGCCCAAATTGATTTTGTGGCTACGGGCATCATTACGGAACTCATCGGTCAGACCCAGAATCGGATCAGCGGGTGCGGCGGTTACCTGTTCAAACATGTTAATCCCTGTCTTTGTTTGGTTGTCGATGGCAGCTGACCTGCACGCGTCGGTGACCCCGCACGGGGCACCAGACGGGTGCGATTGCCTGTTATATCACTCTGCCGAACGGTAAAAAATGGTTTTCACATAGAATGTCATGGCAAGGCAGCAGAAAGCTGATCCTGCACAAACAGTGTCATCACTTCATGCTCCAGCCAGCGCTGTTGATCGATCAACGAGGCCAGCGGAACCTGCAAAGGCGTCGGTACGCCAGCGCCCTGCCAACGAGAATCTGCCGGTAAAGGCTTACCCAATCGGGCGACTAAAGCAGGAAGCTCCCGAGGCAGCAGTAAGCGTAGTGGTCGCCCCAAACGCTCGGCAAGTTGCTGCTGGCGGCAGAGAGCCTGCGGGTGTAAATCTCCGAAGTGGCCCCAGCTAAAATTGGGCGTCAAGGTAGCAATAAAACGCTCGGCCAGTCGGGTATGCTCGGGTGGAGTCAGCAGCAGTATTTGGCCGGCTTGCGGTTCCAGAGTCACAAAAGCTGCACGGCTTTCTACCGTGATCACCTGCTGTGGGGGGGCTTCGGTCCAGAGCACCTTATGCAACTGCTCCAGTGCCACTTCCGGCAGGATCACCTCGCCGAGTAGCTGCTGCAGGGGTTTGGCATCCAGTAAACCGCCTTGTGAAAAAAAGAGGTTAAATGGCACCTGGCTGCGGATCCGGAGCAAACCATCCTGGGTAGCCCGGGTACCTTCTGCCGCCAAAGTCGCCAGCTCTTCTGTCTGCCAGCGATAGTGACGATCGCCGCGTAACAAGGCGCCCAGTACTTGTCGGTGGACGCGCGGCGGAAGCTCCAGTGCCAGCTGTTGCAACGACTGCTCGGTATCCGGTTGCTGATGCAGCTTCAGCTCCAGCAGTGCATGCTGGAACACCAGACGCCCGCGGTGTGTAACACGGTAACTGCCTGCTGTAGCTTGGGGTTCAACCCAACCGGCCTCCCGCCAGACACTCAGTTGCAGGAGAGCCCAGCGCTTGCGGGCCGTGATGGTCTCTGACCCCAGTATTGCTTCAACCAAAGTCCGGGTTGCCGGATCGGCCAGCTCTTTGTAATCCACCCTTGCATCCTTTTCGGGTTTATTCAGAACGTCCTGGAACTAGTCATACACCTTGGTCAAATCCCCGGCCGGACGGGTACGGAAGTATTTGAGGAACCACATATACTGCTCGCGTCTTGGGTCCAGCATGATCTCGATTTCCTCATTCATCCGTCGGGTATCGGCCTCCAGATCCGCTGTTGGATAAGGCTCCATGGCCGGACGGAAAATCAACTCATAGCATCCGGAGTCAGGGTTGTAGGCACTGAACATCGGGATCACGCTGGCACCGGCTAATTTCACCAATTTGGGTAACGCTGGCAACGTCGCCTTCATCTGTCCAAAGAACGGCACAAACAGGCTCAGGTCTGCGCCATGATCCTGATCCGGCAGATAGAAAAAATGAAATCCGTCGCGCATGGATTTGATAGCCGGTTTGATACCGACACTACGCTCGTAGATTTTGCCGCCAAACCGCGCCCGCTGCCGATTGATAAACCAGTCATACACTGGGTTTTTCGCACTGTGCATCATGGTACACATGGGTAAACCCAGGGCGGTCATGTAGAGACCGGCCAGATCGATGGCCCAGGAATGGGGGATCATGAAGATGATCGGCTTGCCGGTCGCCAGTTCCCGAGTCACATGCTCCCACCCCTCGATGGAAAAGCGACGCAGGAACATGGCTTTAGGCAGACTGGTCGCTTCAGCAAACGCCAGGAACGTCTGCAAACCGATTTCGATACTGCTCTTGAGCAGCGCTTCACGCTCGACCTCGGTTTGCTCGGGGAAGCAGAGGCGAAAATTAGTACGCGCCACATTGCACTGCCGTTTGGAAAAACGGATCACCAGGGGGGCGAAACTGCGGGCAAACCGGTCACGCAGACGCACCGGAAACCAGGCCAGCACCACTAATAGCAACAAACTGATCCAGGTAGGCCAATGACGAGGATGGAGAAAGCCGGACTTAAAGCGGGAATCAAAAACCGGGTCACGGGATGTCGACATGCACACCTACACTCATTCGAAAAATCAAAACCTCGTCATGATAAAGAAAACCCCCGCCAAGATCACCTCGCGGGGGATAGCATCAGATCCGCTACTCAGACATAGGCGAGAATTCGTTGCTCCAGCACTCGCTTCTGTTTGTCATCCAGCCAGCATGCCTCTACCGAATTGAGTGCCAACTGCCGCAACTGCTCTTTGGATGCCTGCAGATGATCAACGAGAGCTTGATAATTCGCGCCCATGTAGCCACCAAAATAGGCCGGATCATCAGAGTTGACCGTCACGCACAGCCCCTTATCCAGTAAGTCCAGAATGGTGTGTTCGGCCATACTGGCATAGACACAAAGACGGGTATTGGAGAGCGGACATACCGTCAGTGGCATTCGCTCGGCCGCCAAACGTGCCAGCAGCAAGGGATCATCCATGGCTCGTACGCCATGATCCACTCGATCGACATGCAATAGATCCAGGGCATCCCAAATATAGGATGCGGGCCCCTCCTCACCGGCATGAGCGACCAGCCGCCAGCCTTCTGCCCTGGCTCGGGCAAAAACCCGGGCAAACTTTTCGGGGGGATTTCCCAACTCCGAAGAGTCCAGACCGACACCGTGGATCAGGTGTTTATAGGGGAGCGCTTGCTCCAGCGTGGCAAAGGCTGATTCTTCAGACAGATGACGCAGGAAGCACAGGATCAGGCGACTGGAAATCCCCAACTCCCGCGCCCCCTGCTCCAGCGCCGACTGTATTCCCATAATGACGGTCTCAAAGCGAATACCACGCTGGGTGTGAGTCTGGGGATCAAAGAAAATTTCGGTATGAACCACATTGTCCTGCTGGCAACGCAGCAGATAGGCCCAGGTCAAATCAAAAAAATCGGCCTGGGTCTGCAACACCGCAGCTCCCTGGTAATAGAGATCCAGGAACGACTGCAGGTTGGTAAACTGGTACGCAGCCCGCAGGCTATCCACATCCGGATAAGGCAGTTCAATATGATTCCGTTCGGCTAATGCGAAGAGCAGCTCCGGCTCCAGCGTCCCTTCGATATGCACATGCAACTCGATTTTGGGTAACCCGGCGACAAACTTGTCCATTACTTCATACTCCGCCATTCAGGTAGATGCTTCGGCTCATTGATGGTATGCAGATTAACTTGGTAAAACTGCAATTTGAATTCAATTTCCACGACTAATGCCATAAACCCGCAGATTATTCTGCTGATGCACGCGTTTATGTCCGGTAACGACAAACATTGCAAAGCTCTTGAACTCCGGATACAACCTGAGGGATGCACCATCTGTAGCCAAGGAGCACCATTTGAGTAGTAAGCGAAGTGTTATCTGTGATATCGACGGCGTGATTTTACACAATAATCAGCTGATCCCTGGCGCCGATGGCTTTGTGCATCGCTTGGTTGAACAGGAAACCCCTCTCCTGTTTGTTACGAATTATCCCGGACAAACCCCCAAAGACCTGCAAAATCGCTTTCAAAGCGCAGGGGTCCATGTACCCGAAAACTGTTTTTATACCTCGGCGATGGCCACCGCCGCCTTTCTCACCCGTCAGGAAGGCCGAAAGGTCTATGTGGTGGGCGAAGGGGCTCTCACCCATGAACTCTACATGGCTGGTTTCAGTATCACGGATGTGGATCCTGATTTTGTGGTGGTCGGCGAAACTCGAAACTACAACTGGAACATGATCCAGCAAGCAGCCCAGTTTGTTGATCGAGGGGCTCGCTTCATTGCCACCAACCCGGATACTCACGGCCCGCATATGTATCCCGCCTGCGGTGCTCTGTGTGCGCCCATCGAGCGGATGACGGGTAAGCAGCCATTTTATGTTGGTAAACCCAGCGCCTGGATCATCCGGGCCGCCTTGAACAAGATGCAGGCACACTCGGAAAACACCATGATCATCGGCGACAATTTGCGCACCGATATTCTTGCCGGGTTTCAGGCTGGGCTGGAAACGGTATTGGTCCTCTCCGGAGTCAGCAAAATGAGTGATATCGACAAAGTCCCCTACCGTCCGAACCATATTTTTGAGTCAGTGGCCGATATCGACCTGATCTAAAGTGACGATTTTCCACGCAGTTGCACCAAACTTGCCGTTGAATGCTCTGAAACTGACATTTCTGCTTGCAGTGGGTCGGCGCCCTCTGGCAGATTGACGGGTGAGGAATGAAAAGGACCAGTGGGCCAACGTGGGGCCCAACTATTCGAGGATAAAGGAAGCATGTGTTCTATCTTTGGTATTCTGGACATCAAATCTGACGCCATTGCCTTGCGCAAGACCGCGTTGGAGATGTCCAAGCGTCTGCGTCACCGTGGCCCGGATTGGTCTGGTATCTACAGCACCGATAAGGCCATCCTGGTACACGAACGTCTGTCAATCGTGGATCCGGGTAATGGTGCGCAACCGCTCTACAACCCTGAACGAACTCACATCCTGGCCGTAAATGGCGAAATTTATAATCATAAAGAGCTGGAGAAGTCGCTGAGCGTCGATTTCCAGTTCCAGACTGGCTCGGATTGCGAAGTCATCCTGGCCAAGTACAAGGAGAAGGGCCCTGCCTTTCTCGACGAGATCAACGGCATTTTTGCCTTCATCCTCTATGATGCCGAGCAAGATGCTTATCTGATCGGGCGTGATCATATGGGGATCATCCCCATGTATATGGGGTATGACGAAAACGGCAACTTCTATATTGCCTCCGAGATGAAGGCGCTGACCCCGGTCTGCAAGAGTGTTCAGGAGTTTCCACCAGGACATTATCTGTGGAGCAAGGACGGCGAGCTGACCCGCTATTATGAGCGGGACTGGATGGACTACGACAACATCAAGGATAACGTCACCGATAAGTTGGCGTTGCGCGATGCCCTGGAAGATGCCGTGAAGCGTCAACTGATGTGCGACGTGCCTTACGGTGTCCTGTTATCCGGTGGTCTCGATTCCTCAATCATCTCGGCTATCACCAAACAATATGCTGCGCGTCGTGTGGAAGATGATGGCAAGTCCGAAGCCTGGTGGCCACAGCTGCACTCGTTTGCTGTGGGTCTTAAAGGCTCTCCTGATCTGGCGGCCGCACAGAAAGTGGCGGATCACCTGGGCACCATCCACCACCAGATCACCTTTACGGTGCAAGAAGGTCTGGATGCCCTGCGGGATGTGATTTATCACCTGGAAACCTATGACGTCACCACCATCCGTGCCTCCACCCCTATGTATCTGATGGCTCGCTATATCAAGGCCATGGGTATCAAGATGGTGTTGTCCGGTGAAGGCTCTGATGAGTTGTTCGGCGGTTACCTCTACTTCCATAAGGCACCCGATGCCAAGGAATTCCACGAGGAAACGGTTCGCAAGCTGTCGCAGCTGCATATGTACGACTGTCTGCGGGCGAACAAATCCATGGCGGCTTGGGGTGTGGAAGGACGCGTGCCTTTCCTCGACAAGGAGTTCATGGATGTAGCCATGCGCGTCAATCCTAAAGACAAGATGTGCGGCAACGGCAAGATTGAAAAGCATCTGCTGCGTGAAGCCTTCGAACACTATCTGCCGAAAGAAGTGGCCTGGCGTCAGAAAGAGCAATTCTCTGACGGCGTGGGTTACTCCTGGATCGATAGTCTGAAGGTGCATGTCGAGAATGAAGTCAGCGATCAGATGTTTGAGGCTGCCAGCTTCCGTTTCCCGATCAACACGCCGTTGACCAAGGAAGCCTACTTCTACCGCGCCATCTTCGAAGAGCATTTCCCGCTGGAATCGGCGGCTCGCTGTGTGCCTTACGGCAAGTCTGTCGCCTGCTCCACACCGAAGGCGCTGGAATGGGATGAGCAATTCAAACTGATGGCCGATCCGTCAGGCCGTGCTGTGATGGGCGTCCACAACGAAGCCCTGACCCAGGACTAACGAACTCTTGGTCAAGCTGAAAACAAAGGCCTGCAGATGCAGGCCTTTTTTATGATCGAATGGCAGGCTTTATACCCTGGCCGGATGCCAGATCACCAAGCCGCCATATCCGGGCAGAGTCCACTCACCCTGCGGCAACCGCTCGTTTGACCAGAAATCCTGGCTCGCGGGTGGCAATTCCAGTGTCACAGCATCCGCTTGCCAATTAAAATAGCAACGCAAAGTTCCCTGCTCCCAGGGCAGTTGAGCTACTCGATATTCCTCATCGACGAATCGCGCCGCCGGTGCCTGCGTATGAGCCAATTTCTGCAATCCGGCCACTACCTGCTGCTGGCGAGCCCCCAGATCCGCTAACCGATCGCCTAATAACAACATACCGCCACACGCCGCCATCATAGCGGCATGAAAGCTGTATTCAGCGGGACTCGCACTCTGACCTGGAATGTCCAACAAACACAGACAATCCGGATCCAGTTGCCAGAGTGTGTCAGCCTGCCAGCTGCGGGAGAAGATCTCCCGTGCGATTTGCCGGAAACGATGGCCACTGCGCTCCACATCATCCGCCACCCGCATGCCATGCACCAGGCCAAGAGATGGCCAGAAGGGGGCGTTACAACCGAGCAAGAAGACATCGTCACCGGTACCCGCAAGAATAGCGGCCATTCCTCGACGATAAGCCTGGATCCGCGTGGCACGCCGATCGGCAAACTGACCGCCGTGCAGCGCGCCCCAGAAGTTAGCATCCAGCTTGAAATAGCGGATGCCATATTCATGCCGCAAGGTATGAAACAGCTGCTGGAGATGTTGCTGCACCGCAGGCAAGGTGCCGTCGAGCACATACCAGGGCGTACAGCGCCAGCCGCCATAGGTGACCTTTTCCGCAGCAAGTGGCTTACCTTCTGCATCCTGAATAAACCACTCGGGATGCTGCTGGAAAATCTGCGAACCCGGCTCGGCAATAAAGGGCGCAACCCAGAGCGCTGGCTCCCGGCCTGCCTGGCGGATGGAGTGCAATAGCGGCAACAAGCCTCCGTCGAAGCGATCCGACGGCAGTAACCAATCCCCCATTGCTCTTTGGTAACCATCATCAATCTGGACAAATTCGAGTGCTGCAAAGCGCTCAGTCATTTGCGCCAGATTCTCTTCGATTGCCTCGCGGGTGACTTCGGCGTAGTAGTGATACCAGGAACACCAACCGGTGGCTCGCGGCTGAGCAGGCAGTGGCGGATGGCAGTGGTTAATGTGCCGGGAGAACTCGGTCAGCAGCTGCGCTCTATCGCTACCCGTCAGGACCACCAGAAACTCACTCTCCCAGTGCGCCCCCGGCAGCAGGCTCAAACCTTCGGTGTTCATCAGGATCTGTAGCCGCCCGTCCGGATAGAGGCGAAACTCGCCGCCGAAGCGGCGGCAACTGGCAAAGCCCAGCAGGATCCAGCCACCATCGGTCTGATACATCAACAAATTGTGAATGCTGTGATAGCCATGATCCGGGGTAATGCGGTAAACGCTGGAATCGGGGCAACGACCGATTGAGCGGGGTTCAGCCCAAGTGCCGTCGGTTTGCGCCAGCATCTGGAAACCTTCGCCATAGATGACGGTACCTGGCGTGGCGACCGGGCCATCGAATAACAGCCATTCGCTCAGGCGCATAACTGTCGGGCTGATATTATCCAGCCGCACGGACCAGACCGCGCCTTGGCGCGCCGGTGTTGCCAGTAAACCTGCCGCGGGTGAATAACCAGTAAGCGCGTCAAACCAGGTGTTAGAAGTCTTCATACTATCGGATCCCTGCGTAAGAATGTCTGCTTCTGGCTGCCGGGTGGCAGCAGCAAACATTTTTTCTATTTATACCTTTACACGAAAAAATCTGCGCTATAGTTAAGTTGCTACTCAGATTCGGAACACACATTGGGTAGCAGTAAACGACCGCTATATTGGAGGTCGACGTAAGTAGAGTTAATTCATGTACCATGTAACACACTGCCTCAACGGCAGCGAGCAACAGTAAGGGCAAGTCAGAACACCGACTTGCCCTTATTCATTTCTAGCGTCCTGACCTGCATTGTAATCACTGTCGATAAACATGAACTGAACACGACGCCACAGACCCATGATTCCGCCTGCCGAAACCATGAGAACATGGTAAAGTGTGAGCCATCCGTGATTTTTGGTTGTATCGCATATGACGAATCAGCAGATGCTGCAGCGCCTGATCGGCTATCTGGGTAGTTTTTTTATCATCTTGGCCTGTCTTGCCGTCGGCAAATGGATCTCCTCGCTCCTGCCATTCGCGTTTCCCGGCAGCATACTGGGTATGCTGATCCTGTTCTTGCTATTGAATTTCCAACTGGTGCGCATGCACTGGATTGAGCCCTCAGCCTCCTTGTTACTCCGTCATATGGCGCTGCTGTTTATTCCGGTTGCGGTTGGACTGCTCGCCTATCTGGATACCGTCATGGCCTCCCTCGGGGTGATCCTGTTGAACGTAGTGCTGGGGATCAGCTTGATCCTGCTAGTGGTCGGAAGGCTTTATCAGAGAATGAACCAATGATTTTCTACTTCGCTATCCCATTGACGTTCTTATTGTATTGGTTAACCCGTCAGCTCTATCGGTTAAAGCCGCTGCCGTTTATCAACCCGGTACTGATCCCGATGCTGATCATCATGGGGCTGATCAGCTTCTTTGGCTGGCCCCTGGCGGAGTACCAGTCCGGCGCCCGCCCCATCCATCTGCTGCTGGAGCCTGCCGTTGTCGCGCTAGCCATTCCTCTATACCAGCAAGCCAGCCAGATCAAAGCCCGGCTTAAACCCATCCTGATCTGCTGTTCTATCTCGGTGGTGATCAGCATCGGCATCACCTTTATCAGCTGCAGCCTGCTAACTGTGCCCTCGCAGATCATGAGCTCGATTGCCACCCGCTCGATCACCACTCCCTTGGCCATGAGCGTCAGTACCAGCCTCGGCGGCGTGGCCGCTATTGCGGCAGCTATTGTGGTACTGGTCGGCATTCTCGGCGCAGTACTGGGCTTTCCGCTACTGAAGCTGTTTGGTGTCACAGATCCGCAAGCCCAAGGCTTGGCCATGGGTGCTTGCTCCCATGCCGTAGGAACCGCCGCCGCCGCCGAGAAAGGCACCAGCCAGGGGGCATTTTCATCTCTGGCTATGGTGGCTTGTGGTCTGTTGACCGCTATTTTGGCGCCGTTGATGTTCGCGCTGTATGGCTGGCTAATCGGGGTTTTGTGATCATCCGCACAGCGTGCATCTCGAGAAACGTTTGCCTTTTGCCACCCCGCAAAACTGTGTCCGGTGTGGCAAAATTCTCCGGGGCTGACTCCATAAAATGGGCCCTCACTCGCTGGAGCCTTCTATGTCATCATCACAATCGCCATCCCCTTTTTCTGTACTCCCTGCCGTTCAGCAAGCAATTGACCAACTGCCGTCAGCGCTGCAAGCACCGCTCAACCAGCATCTGCAGCAACATCACTCGCTGGCCGTGATCCCTGCTGCCTTGATGCAGACCTTGATCGAGGCCAGCGGTCTGGATTGCCGGAGTGTCACTCTGGCCCTATTGCCGGTTGCCGCCGCCTACTCCTACGCTCTGATCTCGAATTTTCACGTCGGCGCCATCGTCTGGGGAGCTTCGGGCAACTTTTATCTCGGCGCCAATATGGAATTTGCCCGGCAAAGCCTGGGCCAGACCATTCATGCCGAACAGTGTGCCATCAACCATGCCTGGCTCCATGGCGAGACCGGCCTGGTCGGGATCACCATCAACGCCTCGCCCTGCGGTCACTGCCGCCAGTTCATGAATGAGACGACCTCGGCTCAAGGGTTGACCATCTATCTGCCCAGCACTCAGCAAACATTGCAACAGTTGCTTCCTGCAGCATTTGGTCCGCGGGATTTGGGCGTGACGGATGCCTTGCTGGTGAGCCAACAACTCTCGTTACCCGCGCTGGAAGAGCCTTCTGATCCTCTGCTGCATGCAGCCAGAGCGGCGGCCATCCGCAGTTATGCTCCCTACAGCCACAGCCATGCGGGGGTTGCACTACGGACCGAGCAGGGTGAGGTTTTTTGCGGGCGCTATGCCGAAAACGCGGCCTTCAATCCCAGCCTGCCGCCGCTGCAATCAGCCCTGATCATGCTGCGAATGGCCGGGTTTGCCCCGGATGCCGTGCAAGCGGTGGCGCTGGTAGAACGGAAAGAGAGCCAAATCAGCCAAGAGGCGGTGACGCTGGCCCTGCTCGAAGCCTACTCCATCACCGAGTTTCACTACCGCCAGCTGTAGCTCACCTCGTCGTCGCGGCCAGCGCAGCAGACGATAACGCCACCGTTATCTGTCATGTCAGTCAAGAGGCTCGATACGCCAACGGTTGGTTTCCCCCTGTCGACTCTGAACCGCAGGGGGCGGCCGCCCTGTGTATGGCCGAACGCTGCTTGGCTATTTAACGAAACATCTGCGATGACGAAAATAAAAAGGCTGCACGCTGGAATAACAGAGGGAGCCGAAGCTCCCTCTATTGCATGGACCTGAAAAGCCGGTGGACTCAGATCAGCGAGCCGATGCCGTACTCGGCACCGTAGTTCTTGATCACGAAGTCGATATCCTTATCGCCACGGCCGGAGAGGTTGACGAGAATGCTGCCCTTCTCGCCTTGCTGCGCCAGCTTCAAGGCATAAGCGACGGCGTGGGCAGACTCAATGGCCGGGATGATCCCTTCACTGCGCGAGAGGGTGAAGAAAGCATCGATCGCCTCCTTGTCATCAATCACCCCATACTGCACGCGCCCCATCTCCTTGAGGTAGCTGTGCTGCGGGCCGACGGAGGGATAGTCCAGACCGCTGGCCACCGAGTAAACCTCCTGCGGCTCGCCCTGTTCGTCCTTGAGCATGTAGGACTTGAAGCCGTGCATGATTCCGGGCTCGCCCTTGGTCAGACTGGCGGCGTGCTCCCCCGGAATTTCCACGCCACGTCCAGCCGGCTCGACGCCGTGGATCTTGACGCTGGCATCGTTCAAGAAGGCGCTAAACAGCCCCATGGCATTGGAGCCTCCACCGACACAGGCGACCAGATTGTCTGGCAGTTTGCCGGTCATCTGTTGGAACTGGATCCGCGCCTCATTGCCAATGATCGACTGGAAATCTCGCACCATCATCGGGAACGGATGAGGGCCAACCACGGAGCCGATGGCATAGAGCTGGGTCACCGGATCGGCCAGATAGGCTGCGAAGGCACCATCGACCGCCTCCTTGAGAGTCTTGCGACCATGGGTCACCGGTATCACATTGGCACCGAGAATGCGCATCCGCACCACGTTCGGATGCTCTTTGGCAATGTCCACCTCGCCCATGTAGATGTCGCACTCCAGCCCCACCAGAGCCGCGGCGGTGGCCAGTGCCACCCCATGCTGACCGGCGCCAGTCTCGGCGATCACCTTCTTCTTGCCCATCTTCTTGGCCAGCAGCGCCTCACCCAGGCAGTGGTTGATCTTGTGAGCCCCGGTGTGGTTGAGATCTTCACGCTTGAGGTAGATAGGCGCCCCGTAGCGCTCCGACAGGCTTTGGGCGTGGAAAATCGGACTCGGGCGGCCGACAAAATGCTGATACAGGCGGGTCAGCTCTGCCAGAAACGCCGGATCCTGACGAATGGCGTGATAAGCCTCGGTGATCTCATCGATGATGACCTGCAGCTCGGATGGCACAAAACTGCCACCAAATTCCCCAAAGTAACCGTTAGCATCCGGAAGTGGATGATCGAATGTATTTTTCATAGCAGCCTCCTGCGAACTTATGCGCTTCATGCGAAAGGGTCACAGCATAGGGATTCCATCACCCGTTGGCTGTTAGCCATGGCACAAAATCTCGCAGGAGTGGTAGCACACCCATGAGCCTGGGCGTCAGTTTCTGAAGTGGCCCCACCCCCACCGGGATAGGGCCATCTTGCGTCAGATCTTCACCGCTTGGATGGCCTGGGAGACTCGCTTATCCGAGATGGGATAAGGCGTACCCAGGGTCTGGGCGAAGAACGAGACCCGCAGCTCTTCGAGCATCCAGCGAATATCGCTCACCTCCGCCGGCACCGGCTGCCCCTTGGGCAACTTGTTTTTCAGTTGCTGGTACTCCTGCTCCACCGACTGCACCTTGAGCATGTAGAGGCGGTCCCGGTTCGGATCGGTCGGGATCTTCTCCATCCGTCGCTCGATGGCGCGCAGGTAGCGCAGCAGATCCGGGAGTCTCTGGTGACCGGTCTCGGTGACAAAACCGCGATGGATCAAGCGCTCTAGCTGG
This sequence comes from Pseudaeromonas sp. HNCC25DJ182, assembly GCF_055413365.1. Lineage (NCBI taxonomy): Bacteria > Pseudomonadati > Pseudomonadota > Gammaproteobacteria > Aeromonadales > Aeromonadaceae > Pseudaeromonas > Pseudaeromonas sp. HNCC25DJ182. The sequence goes on from NZ_JBVAYG010000004.1 coordinate 118,657, forward strand.
GCCTGAATATCCGAGTGGGCATAGGCAAGCTCCAGGGTCACCCTTCCTTTGAGGGATTTTTTGATGCCGTGGGCGGCGGTCAGGATCTGCTCGACCAGCTTGGCAATCTCCACCACGGTCTCGTTGAGATCGGCACGAATGCGCTCCTTCATCGCCTCGAACTCGTCGGCGTTCCACTTCGGCGCCCCTTGCGCCGCCATCAGCTGATCACAGCCACAGGCGATGCAGTCATCAATCAGATCCGCCACCTTGCCGAAGGGGTTGAAATAGAGCCCCAGCTTGGCCTTGTTGGGCAGCTTCTCTTGCAAGTATTTGATGGGATTGGGCACGTTGAGCAGCACCAGGCGTCGCTGCCCCGCCCACATGGCCTGGGCCTGGGCCACTTGGGAGTCAAACAGCTGGATCGCCACCGAATCCTTGTTGTCGATGATGGCCGGATACGCCTTCATCTCGAAGCCACCGCGCTTCTGGCTGTACTCCTGGGGCAGCGGGCCAAAGCTCCACAGGGTCAAACCGGACTGCTCGATGTCATTGTCCGCCACCTGAGAGAGGGTCTCTTGTACCTTGCCCTGCAACTCGAGTTTGAGAGTGGGCAGATCCTTGCTCTCGGCAATCTTCTTGCCCTTGTCATCCACCACCCGGAAGGTGATTTTCAGGTGATCCGGCACCGCGGCCAGATCCCAGCTCTCCCGCGGTATGGTCACGCCGCTCATGCGCTTGAGCTGTTTCTCCAGACAATCCAGCAGCGGCCCCATTTCGGGGTTGAGCGCCTGATTGAGCGCCGAGGCGTAGTTGGGCGCCGGCACGAAGTTCTTGCGCAGTTGTTTGGGCAGCGCCTTGATGAGCGCGACCAGCAAATCGTGGCGCAAGCCCGGGATCTGCCAGTCAAAACCCACCGCCTCGATCTGGTTCAAGATCGGTAGCGGAATATGCACCGTCACCCCATCAGCATCGGTACCAGGCTCGAACTGGTAGGAGAGCTTGAGTTTGATGCGGCCCTGGTGCCAGAAGTTCGGGTAGTCGAGATCGCTGATATGGCTGGCGTCGCCCTTCATCAGCATCTCGCGCTCGAAGTTGAGCAGCTCCGGCTCGCTCTGGGCGGCCTTCTTCCACCAGGTATCAAAATGACGACCGGTCACCACATCATGGGGAATGCGCTCGTCGTAGAAGGCAAACAGCGTCTCGTCATCCACCAGAATGTCGCGGCGGCGGGACTTGTGCTCCAGCTCTTCCACTTCGGCCAGCAGGGCGCGGTTTTGTTTGAAGAAAGCATGCCGGGTCTCGAAATCCCCTTCCACCAGAGCGCGGCGGATAAACAGCTCACGGCACAGCGCCGGATCTATGGTGCTGTACTGCACCTCCCGCTCCGGCACGATCGTCAGGCCGTAGAGAGTGACCTTTTCGCTGGCGAGCACAGCGCCGGCCTTTTTCGACCAGCGCGGATCCGAATAGGAGCGCTTGATGAGATGTTGGGCCAAGGGCTCAATCCATTCCGGCTGAATGCGCGCCGCAGTGCGGGCAAACAGTCGCGAGGTTTCGGTGAGCTCGGCGGCCATCACCCACTTGGGCGGCTTTTTGAACAGGCCTGAGCCCGGGAACAGCATGAACCGGGCGTTGCGGGCGCCGATAAACTCCTGCTTCTCGCCATCCTTGGTGCCGATATGACTAAGCAGACCGCACAGCAGCGCCCTGTGAATGGAGGCAGCATCGCCTGCCACCTCGTTATGCGGCAGCCCCAACTCGCGGGTGGCTTGGCGCACCTGATAGTGGATATCCTGCCACTCGCGCACCCGCAGGTAGGAGAGAAATTCGTGCTGACAGCGCTTGCGGAACTGGTTCTGGCTGTCCTCCTTCTGGGCGGTCTGCAGATAGTTCCACAGATTCAGGAAGGCGATAAAATCTGAATCCTTATCCTCGAAACGGCGGTGCTGCTCGTCACTAGCCTGCTTCTTCTCCATGGGCCGCTCGCGAGGGTCCTGAATGGAGAGCGCGGCGGTAATGATCAGCACCTCCTCCAGCACACCGTATTTAGGCGCTTCGAGCACCATCCGCGCCAGACGCGGATCCAGCGGAATGCGCGCCAGTTGTTTACCCAGCGGGGTCAGGCGTAATTCACCGGGTTTGGGCTCCCGTGCCGGGTGATGATGACCTCGGACGGCAGACTGAGCCGCTTGCCGGGCGGCCGCGATCTGCTCGCGGGTATCCAGTGCTCCCAACTCTTCGAGCAGGCGCACGCCATCACTGATCTGGCGGCTATCGGGCGGCTCGACAAACGGGAAGCTGGCCATATCGCCGAGCCCCAGCGAGAGCATCTGCAAAATGACCGAGGCTAAGTTAGTGCGCAGAATTTCCGGATCGGTAAACTCCGGCCGGCCCATAAAATCCGCCTCGTCATACAGACGAATGCAGATCCCGGGCGCCACCCGCCCGCAACGGCCTTTACGCTGATTGGCACTGGCTTGGGAGATGGGCTCGATGGGCAGGCGCTGCACCTTGGTGCGCGCCGAATAACGGCTGATGCGCGCCGTACCCGGATCGATGACATAGCGAATACCGGGCACCGTCAGCGAGGTCTCCGCGACGTTGGTGGCCAGCACTATGCGTCGCCCGGCATGGGGGCTGAACACCCGGTTCTGCTCGGCGTTCGACAGCCGCGAGTAGAGCGGCAGGATTTCGGTATCGCGAATGTTGCGCTTGCGCAGGGCATCGGCGGTGTCGCGAATTTCCCGCTCGCCGTTCATAAAGATCAGGATATCGCCCAGTCCCTCATGGCAGAGTTCATCCACCGCATCGAAGATCCCCTGCAGCGGGTCCTTTTCCTCCACACCATCCACCAGAGGGCGATAGCGGGTCTCGACGGGATAGGTGCGGCCAGACACCTCGATGATCGGCGCCTTGCCAAAGTGTTTGGCGAAACGCTCCGGATCGATAGTGGCCGAGGTGATGATGACTTTTAAATCCGGACGCCGGGGCAACAACTGCTTGAGGTAGCCGAGGATAAAGTCGATGTTCAGGCTGCGCTCGTGGGCCTCATCGATGATCAGGGTGTCGTATTGGCTGAGCAGGCGGTCATTCTGTATCTCGGCCAGCAAGATGCCATCGGTCATCAGCTTGACATAGGAGTCGGTGCTGACCTGATCGTTAAAGCGCACCTTGTAGCCCACCGCCGTTCCCAGCTCGCACTTGAGCTCCTCGGCGATACGGCTGGCGACGCTGCGGGCCGCCAGACGCCGGGGCTGGGTATGGCCAATCAGCCCCTGGATGCCACGGCCGATTTCCAGACAGATCTTCGGCAACTGAGTGGTCTTGCCCGAGCCGGTTTCACCGGCGACGATCACCACCTGATGAGCGGCGATGGCGGCGGCGATATCATCCTTCTTCTGGCTGACCGGTAAGTCAGCCGGATACTCGAGTTTGGGAACCTTGCCCGCTCGCTCCTCGGCCCGCAATTGGGCGGCCGCTATCTCCAGCGCCAGGGTTTCGAGGATCGGTTGCCGTTTGGTCTCCGGCACCTTCTCCACACCGCGCAGACGGCGACTGATACGCAGCCGATCCATGGAGAGACAACTGGAGAGGGACGCTTGCAATTGGGAAATGGATAAGGACACGAAAGACTCCACAAAAACCGGGGATGCCAACAGAAGAAAACGGGCATCGTCACGGGGCGCTATCCTAGCAGGGATCCCCTTATTAATCAGCAGGGGGCAATCCCGCTGTGGGTTTCAGGAGCAATGAGTTGGGATGGAGTCTGAACAAACAGCAGACAGTTAGCGGCAAAGATGCTGCCATCGAGTGGACAAGGTAGCACCCGCTGACACGCCATGAACCCATCCATGGGGGCTCCGCCGCGCCATCCCTGGCGCGGAGGGTCAGCTCAGTGCTACCCCGTCCCTCTGATGAGTGATCGACTATTGGGCAGCGAGTGAGTCAATAGCCTAATTCAAGCTATGTTCTGTGCGCGCAATAATATCATCCTGAGTATCTGGAGATAATGCGGTAAAGAACGCCGAGTACCCTGCAACGCGAACGACCAGGTCCCGATACTGATCCGGATGCTGTTTTGCCGCCAGCAAGGTGTCACGGGAAACAATATTGTATTGCACATGCCACCCCTTATGCACTTCGAAAAAGGTCCGCAATAAGGAGAGCAGTTTTTGTCGATCCCGAGGTTGTTCTAGACTGCTTGGATTCAGTTTCTGGTTCAGCAGCACACCGCCCAGAATAGCCGCTGTCGGTAATTTACCCAGTGAATTAAACACGGCCGTGGGACCGTGACTATCGGTGCCCGAAGAGGGACTGGCACCTTCGGCCAGCGGTGTTTTCGCTTTGCGACCATCTGGCGTCGCCATGGTGCCAGCACCAAAAGGCACGTTGGCAGAAATAGAGGATGTTCCTGCATAGTAACCACCGCCGATGGGACCACGGCCGAAGCGGGTATTTTTGTAATTGCGGATCTCATCGATATAACTCTGATAGGCTGTCACCAATAAAGAGTCAACCCCATCATCATCGTTACCAAATTTTGCGGCGCGGGTGAGTAATATGTGGCGTAAGGCTTCCCCCTCTTCGCCTGCAAAATCGTCCGCCAGTTTGGCGGCTAATTCCTGTTGTGAAACCTTACCGCCAAATACCAGATCCCGTACCGCCGCCAGGCTATTACCGGTATTGGCAATCCCGACTTGTAAACCGGAAACCCAATCGTATTTGGCACCACCTTGTTTGGCCGTCAGTCCACGCTCGATGCAGTCATCAATCAATGCCGAACAAATAATGTCATGGGCATTCTCTTCCAGCATTGCATCGATGACACAATCAATTTCAATGGACTTTCGGGTGTAATAACGGATCTGCCGATCCCAAGCCGCCATTACTTCGTCAAAGTTCTTGAAATTACCCAGTGACAAACCTTTATCCTGAGCCAGGAATATATGGCCTGTGGTGGCATCCCTACCCTGCTCCAGCGCCGCTAACATCACCCGGGTGAAGTTCAAGAAACTCATCCCGGTACAACGATATCCCCATTTTCCTGGCACTGCGGTTTCAATACAGCCAATCGCCGAATAGTTATAGGCATCCGCTGGTTCTACGCCGAGTTTTATAAATTCCGGGATAACAATTTCATCATTGTTGAAGGCCGGCATACCAAAACCACAACGAATAACCGCCATACAAGCTTCCAGAAAGTCATTGGTCAAACCGGCGTGATAACGGACACTTAAATTCGGTTGTGTGGAGCGCAAACGACCGCAGGATTCTAAAATTGCATACGAGAGTGAATTCACCGCATCAACCGCAACGCCATTGATTAATTTTTGACCACCGATGGTGACATTTTGATACATGGGGCTACCAGCCGATGATTTTGAATGTAATCCCGAGCGGATCTTGTTGACCTCCAGCAATTTCAACCAGCAACTGTGCAATAATTCAATTGCCTGCTCCCGGCTCAGCGATTCTGCTAATTCCACATCCCGTCGGTAGAATGGATATAAATATTGATCCATGCGACCAAAGGAGACAGAATGGCCATTGGATTCGATCTGCAGGAATAACTGGATAAAGAAACACAGCTGCAACGCTTGCCAGAAGGTTTTTGGCGGCTGCTCGGCAATTAACTCGCAGTTTTCGGCGATAGCAAGCAGTTCATCGCGACGTTCAAGCCGTTGTTCGTCGGACGCCATCTGTTTTGCCAGATCGGCATAGCGACGAATATGCTCCGTCAACGCCGCGAATGAGAGATCAACCGCCTTCAAAAACTGGTCACGATGCAGATCCGCCCACACCGCCAACTCAATGCGGCTGCGTCGTTCGGCGACTTTTTCCCGCAGGCCGGCAATTCCAACCTTTAATAGCAATTCATAATCAACGGCCATATGAGCATCACCGGCATTCATATTGCCTTCGGCTTTGATGATTCCAGAATCCAGCAGTGCCCGCTGATCATCCGTAAATAAGGCATAGCAGCGGTCACGAACCGTCTGTCCTTTCCAGAAGGGCGCTATGGAATGGATAATTTTCTTATCTTTTTCGGCAACCGTGAAACCGGCACCTGGACGATCGGCCAGCTCATCAATTTCATTTACCACCCAATCCATGGTGTATTCAGGAAAGATAGGCGCCGAGCGCAGATAAGCGGCTTGATTTCCGATGATCAATTCATCGTTATCAATCCATATGGTGCGCTTTTCCAGATGATGTGCCAGCGCTATGGCTCGTCGCAACACCATGGGTTTATCCATATTGGCTTTATAGGCTTCGGTATAATGCAATGCGCGCTCGGTACAGACAGGTGGCGAGACAATATCCACTAAACGACGCTTGTGATGACGGATCCGTTCAGTCAGTGTGGTTAAATCGATGTCGGTCATATTACCCTCTCAGTATAGCCGTAAGACCTTGGGCTTTCGCTTCGCGCTCTGCGAAAGCTAATAATTCAGGTCGATCCAGGGGTTGCTTGGATCCGGTATAAATCATCCCCAACAAATGATATTTATGAACACCATAGGTATGGTAGGGAAGAAAATGGATTTCCCTGCTGCCCCCATAGGTTGAATAGTGCGCTGACGCTTTTTGGATAATAGCGGCAAGAGTCTCTTCGTTATCGTTAAAACCAGGAATAATAGGCACTCGAAAAACGATATTTGCCTGTTTTTTGCCTAATTGTTCTAAGTTGTTATTGATTAATGACAACTGACCCGAAGTCCATTGATGAAATATATCGTCATCAATATGCTTGATATCGAGCAACCATAAATCCACGTCACTCACCGCAGGCTCAATATATTTCCAAGGCACATGCAGGCAAGTTTCCACGGCCGTGTGAATGGATTCATGTTTTGCCGCCGCAAAAATAGCAGATGCCAAATCGGGCTGCATAAATGGCTCACCACCCGAGAGAGTCATGCCGCCGCCACTATTTGCATAGAAGGCCCGGTCTTTTAAGACTTCTTTCATGATCTGTTCAGTCGAGCTTATTTCACCACACACGGCAATAGCGCCACTTGGGCATATATCGGCGGCCTCTGTCATGATTTGTGCGGTTAATGTGGCTCTATCGATTTCAATGGCGCCAGCGAGATCCGGACGTTTAAAATTGCCGGCAACTTTGGTGCAACGTGCACAGCCTTGCAGACAAAGCCTTTCGTCATACAGCATGTCGAGGGTACGAGAGCGGCTCTCTGGATTTTGGCACCAGCGGCAACTCAGTGAACAGCCTTTGAGGAACACCACGGTTCGGATGCCTGGTCCATCATGGGTTGCATAGCGCTGTATGTTGAAGAGCATCAGTGATCCCGGTCGGTGACTTTCGAATTAATTACACACCTTTCATTCGAAAGCATCGTTGATCTGTATCAATTTGCGCTTGGTTAATCTTTGTATAGTGTACCCGTGCTCAGCGTCAGAACCTGTGTTCATCGCGCTAGCTTGGATGGTCCATTTAATTTATCGTAACTCGATGTTAATAAAGCACTTATTCGCTAATTTTCATAATATGAATAGAACGATGGTGGATGGTCATCCCTGATTGAGAGTGCACCTGGCATACCGGACTAGCGCACCACCCTGTCGCGCTTTCATATCATGTCAGTCGCGGGTTTCCTCTCCAGGGCGACGCACGGGAAACAATGGGGTTTGTTCCCTAATCGGGGGGTACTTAAACGGCAGTTCATGCGTGCTGTAGTCACGACCATTACTTCACCTGTCGATCCAGATATAAACAGAGATGCTGCTACTGTTATGCGATCTGACATTCAAGGGTTGATGTATAAACCTTCTTAAACAGAGGCCAGTTATCATGATTTACATGTTAGACACCGCAAATATTCACGATATTGCACGTTGCATTGATTTATATCCCATCGCTGGCGTGACCACGAATCCGAGTATCATCGCCAAAGAAAACAAACCGTTGCCTGAAATACTCAAAGAAATCAAAGCAGTGATTGGTGATGACATCATGCTGCATGCGCAGGTCATGGGCAAAGATGCCACCACCATGATTGCTGAGGCCTATCGTCTACAAGAATTGGTGGGCAGCAATTTTGTCGTAAAAATTCCGGCTACCGCGCAAGGCATCAAAGCCATGAAGACCCTAGCGCGGAATAATGACCTGCGCATCACGGCGACGGCTATTCTATCCCCTCAACAAGCATTAATGGCCGCCGTGGCTGGTGCTGAATTTTTGGCGCCCTATGTGAATCGATTGGATAATATCTGCGGCGATGGCGTAAGAGTTGTTTCCGATATTGTCACCTTACTGCAAAAGCATAATTTGAAGTCAAAAGTGCTCGCTGCATCCTTTAAAAATGTGCAGCAAGTCCACGACGTAGCAATGACAGGTGCCCAGTCTGTGACTATTTCCCCGGATGTATTTGAACAACTGATCGTCCATCCATTAACCGATTCCGGCGTCGCGGGATTTGTCCGTGACTGGGAAGGCGTCTATGGAAAAGATACCTCGGTGCTGGATGTAATTTAATTAAGCTTAAGGCTAGTGTTTATGCATTGGTAAACGGCTCGGCGGTGAGGTGAAAGCATAAAGCCAAGATTTGCTCTTGGCTTTTTTGTTGTCCGCGTATTGCTCATTGGAACCGATTCAACATCATGATTCGGCAACCTTCGATACAGCGTTCGAATCAATGCCAACCGACAATCCGTCGAAACCTATCGGAAATTCAGCCAAATACCCGCACCGCGCTGCCCTGGTATTGGGCCAGGTAGCGGCGGACCGCTTCGATGGCGTGACGCACCTTGGCCGGTTGCGCCTCGCGGCTGGAGGTGACGGCGTAGAGATTCACCTCGGGCAGGTGCCAGTCCGGCAGCACCCGTACCAGCTTGCCGGAGGTCAGCGCCTCCTGCACATCGAACTCGAAGCGGTGCAGGATGCCAAACCCCGCCTCGTTGAGCTGGCCCAGGGTCTGGGATTCGTTGCACTGGATGCGGCCATCCAGCTCCAGCACCTGCTTTTCCCCTCCTTCGTGGGTAAAGGGAAAGGAGGTCGGATTGGCACGGCTGGTGAGGATCAGCATCTGGTGCTGATGGAGATCTTCGGGTACTACCGGGTGCCCCATGCGCTCCAGATAGGCCGGGCTGGCGCACAGCACATAGCGCAGCGCGGCCAGATTACGCGCTACCAGACTCGAATCCTCGGCCGGCCCCAGCCGAAACGCCAAGTCAATGCGCTCGGCGATGAGATCCACCGCCTCATTGGTAGCAATCAGCCGCAGTCCCAACTGGGGAAATTCCTGCAGCATGGGGGCTAGAGCCCGGGTCAGATGGGCACGGGCAAAGAGGATGGTGCTGGCGATGCGCAGCTCGCCTAAGGGAGCCTCGCGTTGGGCCAGGAGCCGTTGCTCGGCCTGACGCGCGGCGGCCAGCATATCCCGACAGCTCTCGTACACCCCTTCCCCGGCCGCGGTCAGCGTCAGCTTGCGGGTCGAGCGGTGAAGGAGCACCACCCCGGTCTCACTCTCTAACTGGCGGATCTGCTGACTCACCGCCGAGGGCGTCATCTCCAGCTGGCGCGCGGCCGCCGTCATGGAGCCGGACTCCACCACATGGGCAAATACCATCAATCGTTTGATATGCGCCATTATTAATCACCGCTTAATACTGAATGTAAAAATACGCCATAGATGGCCCATTATTGAAGCGAGTATCATAAAACACAATGCGATAGGGAGTGTGCGGCCCGCAGCAACCAGCCTGGACTCCTTGCTTGTTACAACGCCCAATCTGTTCACCCGCTTCGCAATCCGGTTCGCTCTCCGACTCGAGGCAGCCCTTAGCGTGACGTTATCCGTCGTCATGGAGTCCCTGTTTTGTTAAAAAGCCCGATATTCGAACTTCTGTTTTCGCTCAAGACCTTCGCTGCGGCCATGCTGGCACTCTATCTGTCCATGGCACTGGGGCTCGATAACCCCGCCTGGGCCATGATGTGTGTCTATATCATTGCCCAGCCGTTCTCGGGAATGGCGCTGGCCAAGGGCGTCTCGCGGCTGCTCGGCACCCTGTTCGGCGCCATCGCCTGCATGGTCTTGCTGCTGGCGCTGCACACAGCACCTGTACTGCATATGCTGGCCCTGGCACTCTGGCTGGCCTGCTGTCTGGCGCTCTCCTTGCTGGAGCGCAGTGCCTACAGCTATGCCTTTATGCTCAGCGGCTATACGGCGTTGTTTATCTCCCTGCCGTATGTGGATAGCCCGCTGAGTATCTTCAATGTGGTGTTGGCGCGGGTGGAAGAGATTGGCTTGGGCATCATCTGCTATATGAGCCTCGATCTGCTGCTGTTTCCGCGCAAGAGCCACGGCCTCTATCTAGCGACCCTTGCCCGAGCCCAACAGCTCATTGCCAGCTGGCAGCAGGCGATGGCGGATCAGCCCACAACACCGCATCTCGAACTGCGGCAGAGTCTGTTGCAGTGCCTGCGTCAGTGCGACGATCTGCGCCAGCAAGCGTTGCGCGACTCCCACCGCCTGCGCGGCCACGAAGCCCTGCTGCTGGAGCTGCAATGCCAGTTGCAGCAGCACTTCTCCTTGCTGGTTGCCAGCGAAGAGCGGCTTTGTCAGCTGTCATCACCCTTGCCTGAATCGTTGCAACACCAACTGACACTACTGGCTAGTGGCACACCGCTGCGTTGTGATTCGCCGGCTGAAAACCCTGATAGCACAACGCAACGAGATGATCCTCACTTCAACCAGGACAGCCTCAATGAGCTGATACCACTGCTCGGCCGCAGCTGCCAGCAGATGGCCGAGTTGATGCGCTATCTGGACCATGTTCCCACCTATAAAAACCGGACGCTACGCTTTGCCTACCATCAGGATCCGGCCCAGGCTCTGCTGATTGGCGCAGTAGCCGCCGCTTCGGTTCTGGTCGCCGCCAGCTTCTGGTACTTTACCGGCTGGAGCGATGGCTATGTGGCGGTGATGATCACCGGCGTGGTCTGCTCGCTGTTTGCCAGTGCCGATAATCCGCTGGTACCGGCCAAGGGCTTCTTTATCTTTAATCTGTTGGCCCTGCCCATTGCCATGCTCTACCTGTACGGCATCTTTCCACTGCTGAGCGACTTTAGCGGCCTGGTACTGGCCCTGGCTCCCGCCTATCTGCTGGGTGGTTTTATGATGGCCAAACCGGCCTATGCCCCCATCGCCATCCCCCTGGTGTTGGGCACAACTGTGCTGCTCGCCATTAGCAACAGCGCCAGCACCTCGTCGATCGCCCTGATCAATATGGGCATCGCCCAGCAGATCGGCATGGGATTGCCTCTGCTGATGATGGGGGTATTGCGCCGCTTCGGGCGTGAGGCCGCCAGTCAACGGCTGATACTGGCTCTCGAGCGACAGCTCATCGCTGCTGCGCAGGGGACGGCAGCTAGCCGCAGTGAGTTCGAGAGCCGTCAGCAGGAGCTGATGCACGGCTTGATCCTGCGGGCGGGCGACCAGAGTGAGTCGGTCACCCGAGCCTGTGGTGCGGCATTGCGCCTGGGGCTTGCGCTGTTGCACCTGAAGCCATTGCAGGCTTCGCTGCTACCCCATGGCCGTGCCGCACTGCAGCAGGCACGGGACGGCATCGCCCGGTTTTTCACCCTGAAACCCGAGGCGCGCCTTGAGGCTCTGGAACCTTTGTTGCTCACCTTGCGCCAGACGCTCTGGTCTTTGACCCATCCGTCCGGATCCGCCAGCCGCGAGATCGAGCTGCGCTTTACCGCTCTGTTGCAAGCCTTTGAAACCTGTCCTGATTTTTTTACCCGTCGCGCGCTATCCAGCCGTCGGCCGGAGGAGAGTTCCCGTGCATGAAATTGATGTAGGTGGGCTGTTTTTCCCGCCCCTGTTGTTGTGTGGTGTCCTGGCGGTACCGCTGAGCCTGCTGTGTAGCCGCCTGTTGGGGGCATGGGGCGCCTATCGTTGGCTCTGGCATGCCCATCTGTTTAATTCCGCCCTGTTTGTGGTGCTGACCGTGCTGCTGCGTCAGTTGTTGTTTGTCATTGGATAATAAGAGACACCTATGAAAATCCTTCACTTTTTACCCCGTGTGGTGGCCACACTCGCCATGGTGGCGCTTGCCCTGTTTTTGGGGATGCACCTCTGGCACTACTACATGGAAGCCCCCTGGACCCGGGATGCCCGGGTACGCAGCGAGGTGACCCAACTAGCCGGCGATGTCTCGGGCCTGATCAGCGAGGTGCGGGTACGGGATAACCAGCATGTGCAGCGCGGCGAACTGCTGTTTCGCATCGATCCGGTCCGTTACCGGCTCGCCGTCGAGGTGGCCAAAGCCAATCTGCAGAGTAGCCGCCTGCTGATGGCGCAAAAGCAGCGGGATGCTTCCCGGGCCGACCGGCTGCAAAGCGCTCTCTCCCAAGCCGCCAAGGAGCAGGCCATCGCCGATGCCGATGTGGCCAGTGCCAACTATCGGCAGGCCCAGGTGCTGCTGGCCCAAGCCAAACTGGATCTGGATCGCACCGAGGTGCGCGCCCCCTGCGAGGGTTATGTCACCAATCTGGATCTGCATGTCGGGGCTTATCTGCATGCCGGTACCGCTGTGATGGCGCTGGTACATGCCGATGGCTTCTATGTGGCGGGTTACTTCGAGGAGACGCGTCTTTCGCGGATCCAGCCAGGCGCCCAGGTGCGTATCGAGCTGATGGGGGTATCGACGCCGCTGACGGGCACGGTCGCCAGCATTGCCCGCGGCATCCAGGATCGGGAGTTATCCGGCAGTACGGGGTTACTGGCCAACGTCAACCCGACGTTCCAATGGGTTCGGCTGGCCCAACGCATTCCGGTGCGCATCGAGTTGGCCCCTCTTCCTGCCGGTGTGCATCTGGTGGCCGGGCAAACCGCCAGCGTGGAAGTGATCGAGTCTGGATCACCCGAGTCAGCCACCCAGCTCTGAATCAGAGCCAGCGGATCATATCGTCGTTGAGCACGCCTTGCGGCCACTCGAAACTATCGAGGCGATGAAAACCATGGCGCAGATAGAAGTGCACGGCACGGCGGTTGGCATCCTGCACGCCACCCATCAGCACCACCGCCTGGCGTCCCAGCTCCCGGCACAGATGCAGCCCCTGTTTGAGCAGCGGAGCACCCAGCCCCTGGGATTGCCAGCCTTCGGCGATCACCGGGGCTAATGACACACAAAGCGCCGGATCGTACTCAATGCCGTAGCGGTTGAAGCGCTCCTGCTCATGGGGCGCCAAACCCATCTGCAAGATGAGATAGCCCAGCACGATTTCATCTTCCCCACTCTTGTCCAGCAACAGCAGGCGCAGCGTCTGGCTCGGATCCAGCTCGGCCACCAGCTGCTGACCGTGTTGCCACTCCAGACCATGGGGCGCGAAATAGCGCCGTGTCTGCTCGGATAATCCGGTCAGAAATTGCGCAAAGCGGGTTTCATCCCGCGGGCGCAAGGGCCGAATCAACCGCAGCCGGCCATGGGAATCACAGAACCAGGCTTCGGCGAACGGCGTGTAGGTCAGATCGGCAAATGGCAGAGACATAGCAAGACTCCGGATCGGGTTAGACCATGGACCCGCACATTCGGTGGCGGGTCGGTTGCTACAAGCCTAGGCCAGATGGTTGTGCGCTACCTCGCCCGGCATCGCAAATTGCGCCAATCCAGCCACAAATGGCCTGCCAGCGGATAAGCCGTCGATATGGACTCGAGGTTCCGCTTATCCCGTCCTACGCTTTGATGGAGTGAATTGACACGGATGTCAGGCGTCAATAGGCGCGGATCAGCAGGAGGGCAGAGAAGCCCGATGGACATACAACCTCATTGGATACGGATCCTGTATTGCTCACCCCTGGTGCTATTGACGGCTCTGGGGCTGTTTCTCACCTCGCCGCAGGTTTTAACGACTTGCCTGGGCGGGCACGATATCTATCATCACCTGATCTTCAGCTCTCACTTCAGCGAGCAATTGCTACAAGGCGAGCTGTATCCCCGCTGGCTCACCCGCATGAACGGCGGTTTTGGTAGCCCGACGTTCTTCTTCTATCCGCCATTGCCTTATTACCTGACGGCACTCTTTTCCTGGATACCCGAGCACAACATGCTCGGCTGTACCCCGCTAGGGCTGAGTATCAGTCTGGCGCTGATCCTCTCCGGCATGAGCGCCTACTACTGGCTCCGGGAATTGACCGCCACCCACTATGCGCTGGGGATAGCCATGCTCTACATGGTGCTGCCCTATCACTTGCTGATCGATCTGTATGTCCGCTTCTCGTTTGCCGAATTCTGGTCTTTCGCCTGGATGCCGTTGATCCTGTACTGCAGCAAGCGGATTAGCCGGGGGAAGCCCCATGGGGTGGTCGGTCTCGGGATCAGCCTGGCCCTGCTGATCACCACGCACCTCCCCACCTTCCTGATTTTTCTACCGATCCTGATCGGCTACAGCCTGGTGGCTTGCGGCAGCACGCCTCGTCTCATCGCCTGGGCGCACAACGGGCTCGGGATAGTGCTGGGGATAGGTCTGGCCGCCATCTACTGGCTACCGGCCATGACGACACAGGAGTATGTGTCGATGCCCAGCATGTATGTCGGCTTCCTGCACTACAGCAACAGCTTCCTCTCCAGCTGGCCGACCCTGGAGCGGGGTTGGACCTTTCGCCGTTACCTGATGGTCATCACAGTCGGTACCAGCCTGCTTGGCGTCCTGGCCTGGTGGTGGAGTCGCCGCTATCAGGCGCCAGAGGTTCGCCACGAGAGTCGTTACTGGCTGATAGTTGCCGTCTTGTCACTGGGCATGACATTGCCATGGAGTAAACCGATCTGGGATCTGCTGCCGATGCTGCAAAAGGTGCAATTTCCGTGGCGCTTCAATGCGGTGCTGACGGTCGCCGCCATTACCCTGTTTGCCTTTGCGGCAACCACATTGCGCACCCTGATTGTTCATGGCCGTAGCTATCTGATCCGGAGCTGGGCCCTGCTACTGGCCACCTTGCTGCTCACCCAACTAGCGGTCGGCATCGAGCCTCTATTATTCGACCGGCTCGCCGCCAGTGACATCCAGAAGGCATTACAGATTTCACGCAGCCCCCTGGAGTACCGTCCACGCTGGGTTCCCGTTGAGCAGTTCAGCAAGGAGAGCGTCAATCGTCTTGGCGCATCAACCCCGCAAGTCCAGAGCGCCCCATCAAGCGTGCGCTGGCAGATGATAGAGTGGGCTCCACGCCAGATCCGTATGAGCATCTCGACACCAGAGGCCGGCACCCTCACGCTGCACCAGTATTACTATCCGGGCTGGATCGCACATAGTGCGGGGCGATCCCAGCCCTTACCCCTACAGCCATCCCCTGATGGACTGCTTCAGATTGAGGTGCCAGCGGGCGACTATCCACTGGCCATCACGCTGGCGCCATTACCCGAAGAGCTGGCCGGTCGCTGGATCAGCGCCTGCGCCTTGCTGCTGTGCTTGCTGCTGACCGGTTATCGTTGCCGGAGTATGTGACCGCGATACGATCAGAGCGTCCATCGGCACCGATATACTCAAGGAGTTGGCACCTAGGCGTCGTGAGCCTTGCGCCAGAGCCTCAATTGTCTATATTAGCCATAACTAATATATGGGAGCCCTATCATGCCGCATGCCCGTTACCCCGCTTGTCGACTTCCGCCCCTCGGTCGATCACTGCTGTTCGCACTTCTGTTGCAGCCCCTTGCTTACGCCGAGCCGCTGGCCGATACGGCGCCCGGTGCCGCCGAGGTTCTGACCGTCCGGCAGGGCCAGCACACGGACTGGTTCGAGATGGAAGCGCGGATCGAGCCGGTCGATCAGGGCTCTGTGGCCGCGCAGACCGCTGGCCGCGTCAGCCAGATCACAGTCGATGTCAATGATGTGGTGCCCGCCGGACAGCTGCTGATCGAGATCACCAATACCTCCCAGAGCGCCGGGTTGGATCAGGCCAAGGCAGCGCTGCAGGCCGCCGAATCCCAACAGCGGGACACGGAGCGTCAGCTGGCGCGCATGAGCGCCCTGGTCGCCAAGGGCACCATCTCACGACGGGAGTATGACAGCGCCAAGACCCAGAGTGATGCCGCCATCAGTGCCGTCGATCAGGCCAAGGCTGCACTAGTACAGGCCAAAGAGAATCTGGGTTATACCCGTATCCTGGCCCCCTATGCCGGGGTCGTCTCTGGCCGCCATGTCGCGCTAGGAGAGACTGTCTCCCCCGGACAGCTGCTGCTGACCGGTTATGCGTTCGAGAAGATGCGTCTGGTGGCGGAACTTCCAGCTCGTTTTGTCAATCAGCTGCAACCTCAGACCCAGCTGCGGGCGACACTCCCCGATGGTCAGATCCTGCTCTTGAGCCAGCATCAGCTGTTTCAATTCAGCGATCCCAAGAGTCATACCTTTACCCTGCGCGCCCTCTTGCCACCGCAAGACAAACCACAGTGGCATGCCGGAGGCTGGGCCAAGCTGGCATTGCCCTTACCGCCACGGCCCATGATCCAGATCCCCGAGACGGCTCTGCTGCGGCAAAGCGAACTCTCAGCGGTCTACCTCAAACAGGGCGAAGCTTATGTGTTGCGGCAGGTTCGTCTGGGTCGGCATAGTGCCGGGCAGGTCGAGGTGCTGGCGGGCTTGCGGGATGGCGAGCAGATCGCCAGCGATGCCTATCGCATCCTGAATCAACAGGGAGGCCACTATGCACCCTGATCCTTCCAATGGAGCTCACACCCCATCGCTGGGCATTGCCGGCCGTTTAGCCCAGCAGTTTCTGCAATCGCCATTAACACCTCTGTTTGCCATGATAGGCCTCTTGCTGGGCTTGGCCGCCATACTGGTGACGCCCAAAGAGGAGGAGCCGCAAATCGAGGTGACCTTTGCCGATATCTTTATCCCGTTCCCGGGAGCAACGCCCCAGGAGGTGGAACAACTGGTGACCACACCGGCCGAGCAAGTGATCTCGGAACTCACCGATATCGATACCCTCTACTCCTTCTCCAAACCCGGCGGCGCCATGCTGATTGTCGCCTTCAAGGTCGGTAAACCGCGCCAACAAGCCTTGGTCGATCTCTACAACCAGTTGATGTCCAATCGGGATTGGCTGCCGAGTAATCTCGGAGTCGGTGAGCCGCTGATCAAGCCAAGAGCCATCGACGATGTGCCCGTGATGGCATTGACCCTGTGGAGCAAACAAGCCAGCACCACGGCCGAGCAACTAACTCAAATCGCTCACGGTCTGGAAACCGAACTCAAACGCGTGAGTGGGACCCGGCAGATCCAGACTCTGGGCCGTCATGACAGCCAGGTTTTGGTCACGGTCGATCCGGTCAAGCTCAACAGCTTTGGTATCGACTGGCCGACGCTGACCCAGACCTTACAAACCGCCAACCAGCAACAAGCCCCCTTGAGCCTGACCCAGGACAACCGACAGGTCTCGCTACAAGTGGGTGACTTCTTACGCTCCGCCCAAGAGGTCCGAGATCTGGTGATTGCCAGCCACGACGGCAAACCTGTCTATCTGGCCGATGTTGCCACGGTCGAAGACGGGGCTGATACCCCGGTCGCCAATGTCTGGATGAGCCAGCAGGGCCAAATCTATCCAGCCGTGACCCTGACCATCGCCAAGCAACCGGGGATCAATGCCGTCACCCTCAACCAGGCGCTGCAAGGCCGTCTGGAGCAAGTCAAAAATGTGCTGATCCCCGATGGCGTCGAACTCACTGTGAGCCGTGACTATGGCCAGACCGCCAGCGAGAAAGCCAACACCCTGATCGCCAAACTCATCTTTGCCACCACAGCCGTGGTGCTGCTGGTCTGGCTGACCATGGGCTGGCGCGAGGCGCTGGTGGTCGGTGCCGCCATAGTGCTGACGCTGGCCCTGACCCTGTTCGCCTCCTGGGCCTGGGGCTTTACCCTCAACCGGATCTCGCTGTTTGCGCTGATTTTCTCCATCGGCATTCTGGTGGACGATGCCATAGTGGTGGTGGAAAACATCCATCGTCACCAGTCCAGCGGTGGCGACTGGCGGCAAGCCATTCCCCTGGCGGTGGATGAGGTCGGTGGCCCCACCATACTGGCCACCCTGACGGTGATCGCCGCCCTGCTGCCCATGGCCTTCGTCAGCGGCATGATGGGGCCCTACATGAGCCCCATCCCCATCAATGCCAGCTCCGGCATGCTGATTTCGTTGGCCGTCGCCTTTATCGTCACCCCTTGGCTGGCCTTTCATCTCTTGCGTCAGCATCACCAAGGCTCGCCGACGGACCCAACCACCCCGCAAGGATGGGAGCAGAAAGCCGCTCAGGGCCTGGGCAACTGGCTGGGTCTGTTTCTGCAGGGGCCGGGCGCCAAAAAAGCACGCCGCAAACTAGGGTTGGTGGTCGCACTACTCCTGCTGGTTGCTATGGCGCTGCCGGTGGCCGAGTGGGTGGTCTTGAAGATGCTGCCCTTCGATAACAAATCGGAATTCCAGGTGATGGTGGATCTGCCCGAAGGCACACCGCTGGAAAACACCCAGGCGCTCTTGCAGCAATTGGCTCATGAGCTGGAACAAGAGCCCGAGGTGACCTCGGTACAGATCTATGCCGGGACTTCGGCGCCGACCAATTTCAATGGTCTGGTCCGTCACTACTTCTTGCGCGCCAGCCCGGAGTTGGGCGATCTGCAGGTTAATCTGTTAGGCAAGCATGATCGTTCCCGCACCAGTCACACCATAGCGCGGGAAGCACGGGAGCGGCTGACGCCCCTGGCACTGGCGGCAGGCGCGCGGATCAAGGTGGTGGAGATACCGCCGGGACCTCCGGTCTGGTCACCCATACTGGCCGAAGTCTATGGTCCTTCCCAAAGCATGCGCGAGCAGGCAGCAGCCCAGGTGGAACAAGCTTTCCAGCAGACGGCGGATATCGTCGATATCGATGTGGACATCCCGGCAAGGCAGGAGCAGTGGCAGCTGCGTATCAACCGGGAGCGGGCTATGCGCCTCGGAATTGCCGAGTCCTCTATCCGCTCGACCCTGGCTACCGCGATATCGGGTCAGGATGTGACCCAACTGCACAATGCCGGTATCGAAGGGTTGGGACAAAAGTATGCCAAGGCGGTGCACCTGAAGGTGGCCGATGCAGACAAGGTGAACCTGCAAGGTGTGCTGGGTTTAACTCTCCCCTCCGCCGCAGGTCACTCCGTGCCGCTGGGTGAACTGGTGACCATAGAGAGCAGCGCGAGCCCCCACACCATCTTGCATAAAAACCAGCAGCCGATGGTGATGGTCACTGCCGATATGGCGGGCCAGCTGGATAGCCCCCTGTATGGCATGGCCGAGATTGCCAGTAAGCTGACAGAGCAACACCCTGAGTGGCCGCAGACCCTGATTGGAGCGCCGGATGGACTCTCGGGCGTGGGCATCAAGTGGGATGGGGAATGGAAGATCACCTATGAGACCTTCCGGGATATGGGTCTGGCCTATTCGATCGGCTTACTGCTGATCTACTTTCTGGTGGTCGCGCAGTTCCGCTCCTACCTGGCGCCGCTCATCATCATGGTACCGATCCCGTTGACGCTGGTTGGTGTCATGCCGGGCCATGCGCTGCTGGGAGCGCCCTTCACCGCGACCTCGATGATCGGCATGATAGCGCTGGCCGGTATCATAGTGCGCAACTCGATTTTGCTGGTGGATTTTATCAATCAGCAGCGCGCCGCAGGCGTCGAGCTGGCAACGGCAGTGATGAGCGCCGGTCAAGTCCGCGCCAAACCGATCATTCTTACTGCGCTCGCGGCGATGATAGGCGCGCTATTTATTCTGGATGACCCCATCTTCAGTGGTCTGGCCATCAGTCTGCTGTTCGGGCTCTTTGCCTCGACCCTGCTGACCCTGGTGGTGATCCCGGTGCTCTATTATCTCTACCTGCAGGCGCGGGAACCTGCCGTGAGGGTATTGGCAGCCGAATCGCTCCCTGAACTGGCCCAAGTGCCTGAGCGCCCGGACGGAGATCTCTAATCTCGACAACAACAGGCCCTGCTTGCAGGGCCTGAAGATAGCGTCATACAAGAACCAGGCTAGGCACCCAAGCGAGATGATCCTCGCGCCTTTCGCCTGTAAGGTCTCATCTGATGTACTCATTTCAAGCTGTGGATTGGCACTTCACGGTTTAGTGACCAGACTTACTCCTAACCACGGAGCCAATCCCACCGGGAGTACAACCCAATGCGTATCGCTACTCTTTCCCGCCTGATGCTTTCCGGCCTGTTTCTTTGTTCGTTGACACTGGGAGGAATTACCCTTTATGGCAACCATACCTTTACCCGGGCCATCCATTTTATCTTGCAAGATGCGTGGAATACCGCTGACGGTGCTATGGAGTCGGTGATCCAGCTTGAATATGAGCAACTGCTGATCCAGAAAATGCTGGCCGGCATCCCGCTGGATCAACAATTATTGCAAGCCACCCGCACAGCCGCCGATGCGGCTCTGGAGCGGGTCGTCACTTCGCGCCTTGTCCCCCCGGATCTGTTGCAGCAGTTGTCACAAACCATCCGTGACTACCAAACACGCCAAAACGCCTTGCTGTCCGCATTTCAGGAGTACGAACGTCTGGACAAGACCTTTCGGCAGCGAGCTGAACAGCTCAATCAGCTCTCGGCTCAAATGGAGATAGTCGGCGATCAGGCAGTGGAGGAGTTAGAGCAGAATCCTGATCAGATGTTGAGCTGGAATCATGACCTGCAGCAACGCTGGAACGCTGCGGACGGCGGGATGGAATCCAATATCGGTTTTTTACGTCAACTCTACATCGTGCAAAAAATGCAGCAACAAGGGCCCACGCCTGCATTACAAGAAGAGCTGCAGATGGCGCAAAAGTTTCATCAGGATGCTGCTGAGGCCATGTTGGGAAGCGGCCGCTTCGATATTCCAGCTCGAGCGCCTTGGGAGGGTAAAAGTTACGCACAGACTTACCGTGACTTGTTAAGTCAGCATCAGGAGGCGCTACAGCAGCTGGTCAGTGCCCTGGCTCGCAAGGTCCAGGCTGAAGCGGCCTACCAGCAACAAGCGGCGCTCCTTATTACCCGACTGACCGATGTCGAGAGCAAGGGCGATCTGGTGGTAGAAAGCCAAAGCGGGGTGGTCGAAGCACTAGCCAGCAACCTGAATCGCCTGGCGATCGGTGCTATCGCACTGGTTCTGCTGATGGTGGTATTGGCGGGCTGGTGGCTGCAGAGCAAGTGCATGAGCCCGCTGCTTTCTGTCACTCGCCGGATGGCCGATATAGCCCGCGGTGAAGCCAACTTGCGGGCACGATTGAATATTCACCGTCAGGACGAGATCGGCGATTTGGCACGGCACTTCGATGCGTTTATCAGCAAACTGCAAAAGACGATCCAGGACACACTAACCAGCAGTCAGCAGATGAGCCAGCAAATTGAAGATTCCGTAGATCGTTTTCAGGCGATAGGTGCCAGTTCCTTGCAGACTGCCAACCATGCCGAAGGATTACAGCAGGACAGTCAGCAGATGGTGGCTGTGGCCCATTCCATTGCCGGCAACTGCCAGGATGCCGCTCGTATGGCGACCGATGTCGCCACCATGACCGAACAGGGTAGCCAGTTTGTCCAACGAGCAGATCAGGAGATGAGCACTGTCGTGCGGGAAGTTCAAGCCAGTGCTGACGCAATCCAGACCCTGACCCAACAAGCCGAGCGGATCGGACATATTATTGCCACTATCAGCAGCATCTCGGCGCAAACCAACTTACTCGCGCTGAATGCGGCCATCGAAGCCGCACGAGCCGGAGAAATGGGCCGCGGCTTCGCAGTGGTAGCCGATGAAGTAAGAACCCTGGCTCAGAGAACCGCCAACTCCAGCGATGAAATAACCGGCGTCATCTCCCAGATCCAGGCCAGCATTCAAAGTGCCTCCCAGATGATGCTGACTTGTGTCCGGCAAGTAGAAGCCGGGATGGCCGACTCACGGCAAACCAGCCTGATGCTGGGACAAATCAGCGAGTCAATGGAACAGCTGAGCGGACGGGTCCATCAGATAGCCAGCGCAACGGAGCAGATGTCGGCAACCCTGCACGAGGGGGCTGACAAAACAGCAAATATTGCCACTCAGGCACAGCAGGGAGAAGCCGAAACCCGTCACGGTTTGCAACTCGCCATGGCGATCAAACATTCCAGCCAGCAGCAGCAACAGACGCTGGCACAATTCCAGCTTTAACGAGTCGATTCTTGCCGTGGTGGGTCTGCAGGCCCATCACACCATGGCTGGCTTTCGATCCGGATGGCAACAGCATCATGCCGCCAATATTCCCGGTCACAATCGATGAGCCGCCCTTGTTCGTCATAGTTGATCCGGGTGATCAGCAACACAGGCGCACCATCCGCCAGATTTAACCCGCGAGCCACAGCCCCCCGTGCTGCACCTGGCACAATATCGAAACAGGAACGGCCATAACGGATCCCGTACTGTTCGGCATAGAGTCGGGTCAAGGATTGTTCAAGATCGCAATCCAGCAATCCCGGGAAGCGCGATGGCAGTAAATAGTGCTCCACGTAGAGCACGCTGCGCCCATCCAGCTGTCGCACACGATTGATTTGCAGCATGGCACTCAAGGGCGGCAGCAGTAGTTGCTGGCATAGTCCGGCGGGGGCCACGATCAAACCCGCACTCTGAACCCGGGTTGTGACCTGACGGTTTTGCGCTTCGACCATGGCCTGGAAATGGCTCTTGTAGCGCGGATCGTAAATAAACCGGGCCGAGGCGACAAACCAGCCTCGACGCTCTTCACGATAGATTTTTCCCTCTGCCTCCAGCGCCGCCAACGCCTCCTTCAACGTAATTCGGGTGGTGGCAAAGCGCTCACTCAACTCGCGCTCTGATGGTAATCGCGTGCCCGGCAATAGCAGACCGGCATTAATCTGCTCCAGCAGTGCCTGACGGATCTGCGCCATCTGGGTGGTTGCGAGAGAATTCACGTCTGGGCTAGTCCAGCTATGCATAAAGGTCCTTTCAACGACTCAACATATTTCATAGCAATAGCATACTCCCGGTTATTCCACACCAGAGCATCGGCATGCCACCACAAATGTTCATTTTACCGTCACCCGAGTGTCATCTAGCGTCATTGATAATCAGGCATGCCAGTTGCAAAGACCTTATTGCACTGACCTAGTCCAATTCGCCAATCACCTCCGCCCATAACCTCTAAAGGAACGGAAACGATGAAACAACTTACACCCTATCTGATTGCTACTTCATTGCTATTCACCGTCCCCGCATTTGCGGCCGATACTACGGCATTGCTGACTGCGGCCAAGGCCGAAGGGGAAGTCAACAGTGTCGGCATGCCCGACAGCTGGGCGAACTGGAAGGACACCTGGGCCGATTTAGGCCGTCTGTATGGCCTCAAGCATGTGGATACCGACATGAGTTCGGCGGAAGAGATCGCGAAATTCGCCGCCGAAAAAGAGAATGCCACGGCCGATATTGGTGATGTTGGGCATGCATTTGGCCCCATAGCAGTGCAAAAAGGCGTCACCCAGGCCTACAAACCCAGCCATTGGGACGAGATCCCGGCCTGGGCCAAGGATCCGGATGGTCACTGGATGCTGGCCTATACCGGCACCATCTCCTTTATGATCAATAAAGATCTGGTTGCCAATCCGCCCAAAAGCTGGGCCGACCTGCGCAGTGGCAAATACAAGGTGACACTGGGCAACGTCGGTGTGGCCTCCCAGGCCAATAACGGCGTTCTGGCCGCGGCTATTGCCGGTGGCGGTGATGAAACCAACCTGGAGCCGGCACTGGAGCTGTTTGCCGATCTGGCCAAACAGGGACGTCTCTCGCTGACGGATCCGACACTGGCCTATATCGAGAAAGGTGAAGTGGAAGTGGCGGTTCTGTGGGACTTTAATGCCCTGAACTACCGGGATCAGATCGATGCCAAGCGCTTTAGTGTCGTCATTCCAAGCGATGGTTCAGTGATCTCCGGCTATACCACTCTCATCAACAAATACGCCAAGCATCCCAATGCCGCTAAATTGGCCCGTGAATATATCCTGAGCGATGCCGGTCAAATCAATCTGGCCAAGGGCTATGCCCGTCCGATCCGTCCAAGCGTGAAGTTGCCCGCCGAGGTGGAAGCCAAACTGATCCCGGCAGCACAGTATGCATCGGCCAAGCCGGTCAAGGATTTTGAAGCCTGGAGTAATGCGGCCAAGACCCTGCCCCGCCTGTGGCAGGAAAAAGTCATGATCAATCAGCAGTAAGCCATGTCGAACAAGGTCATTTACCTCATCATCGATGGCCTGGCCTGGCAGGTAGCCCGCGACAATATGGGCTACCTGCTCGCGCTGTGTGAGGCCGGACAAGCCAGTCGCTATCAGCTCGAGTGCGAGCTGCCATCCCTGTCGCGCCCGCTGTACGAAACCTTGCTTACCGGGCAGACACCTGTGCACAGCGGCATCCGTCATAATGGCGTCAATCGCCTCTCCAACCAGATCAGCCTCTTTCATCTGACCCGAGATGCGGGTCTCGTCACCGCTGCTGCGGCTTACCACTGGTTTAGCGAATTGTATAATCGAAGCCCCTATCAAGCGCGACGGGATCGGATCACGGATGACCCGACATTGCCGATCCAGCATGGCCGTTTTTATCATCAGGACCATTATCCAGATGATCACTTGCTGTTGGATGCAGATGATCTGTTGCGCCGCTTTGAGCCGGATTTGTTACTGATCCACCCGATGAACGTCGATGATGCCGGGCATAAGTACGGTCTCGACTCGCCCCAGTATCGCAACAGCGCCCGACAGTTTGATCTGTGGTTGGCGGAATATCTGCCCGACTGGCTGGCCGCTGGTTACCAAATTCTGATCACCAGTGATCACGGCATGAATAACGACAAGACCCACGGCGGCGCCTTGCCCTGTGAGCGCCAGGTCCCGCTGTTTCTGCTCGGCAACTGCTTCAGTCACGCCGCGGATCTGCAACCCCGCCAAGTCGAACTCTGCGGCACTCTGGCCAGTCTGCTGGGGTTATCTCACTCCCTGCCCTGCTGCAAAGACCTGCTCAAGCCACCTGCGGGAGCGGATATGCGCCTCCTGGTCCTCGATACCCACACAACACCTGATCCAGATGGAGGCGGCCATGACTGATGAAGCCCTACTCTTGCCGATGGAGAGCGCCATGAGAGCAACGTCTCGCTCACGAACTCAGCATCTACTGCGCCTGATGCGACGGGGGATCCCCATGCTGTGGTTGCTCCCCCTGCTGCTGATCCTGGTTATTTTTACCTTTGCGCCTCTCGGCTGGATCCTGCATAGCTCGCTCGCCACCGAACAGGGCTGGTCACTGAGCCGCTTCCATGAGCTGCTGACCTCGGCCTTCTACCGGCAAGCCTTCGGTAACAGTCTTTATCTGTCATTGGGCTCGTCGGTGGCTGGCTTGTTACTGGCAACACTGGGGGCCGCCTCGCTGCGTCGGGTGGGTGGGCGCCTACGCAACTGGGTCATAGCCCTTACCAATATGACCAGCAACATGGCCGGTGTTCCCCTGGCTTTCGCTTTTATCGTGATCCTGGGAACGAATGGAGCCATTACTCTGGCTCTGCGCCAGGGGCTGGGTATCGAGGGCTTCAATCTCTATTCGATGAACGGTTTGCTGCTGGTCTACACCTATTTTCAGATCCCGCTGGCCTTGCTGCTGCTCTATCCGGCGTTCGATAACCTCAACGATGACTGGCGTGACGCCGCATCGCTGTTAGGCGCCTCGCCGCTGCGCTATGTCTGGCATGTGGCGCTGCCCGTGCTGGCCCCGGCACTGCTGGGAACCTTTATCCTGCTGTTTGCCAACAGCATGGGCGCCTATGCCAGCGCCTATGCCCTCACCTCCGGCAATTACAACCTGTTGACCATCCGCATTGCCAGCATGGTCGCCGGTGACTTGTTCCTGGAGCCGGAGCTCGCAGCCGCCCTGTCGGTCTTGCTGATGGGCCTGCTCGCCCTGATTGCCTGGGCCAATCAACTCTTGCTGCGGAGAGTCCGTCATGGCCGCTGATACCTCACACCCAACTAAACTACCCATGCGTGGTCGTCGCTGGCGAGCCATTCATTACCATCAGTTGGTAGTGGTCAGCTTGATGGCACTCTTGCTGCTCCCGATTGCCGCCACCCTGGTCTATTCGCTCTCCAGTCGCTGGGGCGCCACCATTTTACCCGATGGCTTCAGCCTGGGATGGTACCTGCAATTGTGGAGTGAACCCCGCTTTCTGGCAGCATTCGCCCGCTCCCTGCTGGTCTGTGGTGGAACCTTGCTGCTGGCCGTTCTTGTCGTGGTACCGGCAGCATTTGTGGTGTTTTATTACTATCCGAAACTGGATCGCTGGATGAACCTGCTCATCCTGCTGCCATTTGCCATGCCGCCTGTGGTCAGTAGCGTCGGGCTACTCAGCCTCTATGCCGATGGCACCTTGCCGATCATTGGTACTCCCTGGGTGCTGCTGGGCTGCTATTTCACCATTATTTTGCCCTTTTTATATCGCGCCCTGGCCAACCGGTTGCAGAGTCTGGATCTGCATAGCCTGATGGAGGCGGCGCAATTGCTGGGCGCCTCGGCGCCGCGAGCCTTTCTGTGCGTGGTCTTGCCCTCGTTACGCAAAAGCTTGTTTGCGTCGCTGTTTCTGTCGTTTTCGTTTTTGATGGGCGAATTCGTATTCGCCAATCTGCTGGTCGGAACCCGCTTCGAGACGTTGCAGATCTATCTGTACAACATGCGCTCGACCAGCGGTCACTACACCAGTGCCGTGGTGATGAGCTATTTCCTGATCACCCTGATCCTGACCTGGATTGCGACCCGTTTTAATCGCTGAGGACAGCCCGACGCGTCGTTAGTCGTTGCTATGTCACGAAGACCAAGGAGTCATCGATGTCGTTTTTCGAGATCCAGAATTTAAGTAAACAATATGCCGGTCGCCCAGTGTTCCGAGATCTGGATCTGAGCATTGGTGCCGGCGAGTTCATCACCCTGCTTGGGCCAAGCGGCTGCGGTAAATCCACCCTGCTGCGTTGTATGGCCGGACTGAGCCGTCCGGATCAGGGCTCACTGTTCATGGCCGGTGAAGAGATCACCCATCTACCACCACAAAAACGCGGCATTGGTATGGTGTTCCAAAGTTATGCCTTGTTCCCGAATATGACGGTGCAGCAGAACATCACCTTTGGGCTGCGGATGCAGGGTCTGGCGCAAGCCGAACAGCACAGTGCGGTGCAGGAGATCATCGAGCTGGTTGAGCTGACCGGCAAAGAGCTCGCCATGCCCGATGAGCTCTCGGGCGGCCAGAAGCAACGAGTCGCACTGGCGCGCGCCCTCGTGGTTCGCCCTCGCCTCTTGCTGTTGGACGAACCGCTGTCGGCACTGGATGCCCGTATTCGTCGTCACTTGCGTGAACAAATCCGCACCATCCAGCAACAACTGGGTCTGACAACTGTCTTTGTGACCCATGATCAGGAGGAGGCGCTGACCTTGTCGGACCGCATTGTACTGATGCATGAAGGGAACATAGTGCAGGCCGGATCAGCAGAGAGCCTCTATACCCGTCCGGAGAGCCGCTTCGCCGCCCAGTTCATTGGTCAATACAATTTGCTCTCTGCCACCGAAGCCTGGACGCTGCTCGGGCGGACAATCGAAGGGCAACTGGCGATACGTCCTGAATCCATTTCCCTACTCCCTGCCAGCCAGAGCGAGCACGTAGGGAGAGTGCTGGATCACCAGTTGTTGGGCAATGTGATCCGCTACCGGATTGACTGCCGTGGTGTCATTCTCAAAGTCGATGCCCTCAATCGGGATGCGGCCGCGCTGTTAATCGCCGGAAGCCAGATAGGGCTGAGTATCGCTGAACCTGAACTCTGCGAGGTTGCTTGATGGCACTAGCCCTATTTGATCTGGATGACACCCTGCTCGATGGCGACAGCGCGACCCTCTGGTTTCACTACATGGTGGCCCATGGCATAGCCCCGGCAGCCATGCTGGCCGAAGAGGAGCAGATGATGGCACGCTATTATGCCGGTGAGCTGGAGATGGCTGATTATATGGCCTTCACCCTGCAGCCCCTGGCAGGCATGAGCGTAGACAGGGTTGATACGTATTGTCAGCGCTTTGCAGAGACCATTGCCGTCCCGCGACTGTTTCGTGAAGGCATCCACCAACTGGCGTGGCATCGTGCGCAGGGCGATGAGTTGGTACTAATCTCCGCCAGTGGTGCACATATCGTCCGCCCCATAGCGACCTTTTTGGGGATCCCCGCTGACCATGTGCTTGCCATCGAACTGGAACAACGAGATGGCTGCTATACCGGCCAGACCTCGGGGGTCTTGAGCTTTCGCGAAGGCAAGGTGACGCGGTTGCGCAGTTGGCTGGCAGCACAAGGTCGGCATGAACAAGCCCAGTATGGCTATAGCGACTCGATTAATGATCTCCCCATGCTGCGACACGTTCGTCAGCCGCGAGTCGTCAATCCAGGCGCGGCATTACTGCACGAGGCGCAGCGACAGCAGTGGGAAGTCTTGCGTTGGTGTATTCGCCAGAACGAAGCGGAACCATCATAACGGGGGCGTAGAGAAACCATTGCTCGCGACAGCTTGATTATCGCGCCTCCTCATCCATCAGCAGATAGCCATTCTTGCCCTGTTGTTTTACTCGATACATGGCCTCGTCGGCCTGTTGGATCAATCGCTCACCGCTCACGGCTCCGGTTTGCGGGTAAGTAGCCAGCCCAATACTGGCACTGACCCGCAGACGCAGATCGGCAATCACCACCGGGCGGGCGATCACCCGCAACAGTCGCTTGATCAGGCGCACCAGATCCTGGCGATTGCCGCTGCCATGGATCACACCGATGAATTCATCCCCGCCGATGCGGGCAATCAAATCCTGCTCACGTAGGGTCATACGCATGCGCCGCGTGATCGCGATAAGCAGCTGATCCCCGATACCATGACCATGGGCATCATTGACCTGCTTGAAACCATCCAGATCGATATAAGCGATGACCAGCCGCTGTGAGGATTCGGGATAACAGCGCGCCATCAGCTCCGGCAGCTTGTCAAACAACAACTTGCGATTAGGCAACCCGGTCAGTAAATCATGATAGGCCTGCTGCTCCAGCTGATGCTGATACTGTTTCTTGTCGGAAATATCAGAGGCCAGACAGACATAATGACGCGGCGTGCCATGCTCGTCCGTCACTGCACTAATGGTCAGTTGCTCGGCAAAAATTTCACCGTTTTTGCGGCGATTCCACATCTCACCGCTCCAGTGTCCCCGGGTATGAAGTGAATGCCAGAAGCTGCGGTAAAACTCCGCATCCTGATAGCCAGATTGCAATAGCTTTGGATTGCGTCCTATCACCTCGTCGGCGGTATATCCGGTCATCTCACAGAATGCCTGGTTGATTTTTACAATGCGACCTTCGGCATCAGTGATCAGAATAGCCTCACGGGCTGCCGTCAATACGCTGGCCGCTAAGCGTAGCGCCTCTTCATCTCGCCGCTGGGCGGTAATGTCCTGCAATGTAGAAATGACGGCATAGGGGCGAAGATCATCCGCATGAAATAGCGGCTGGCAGTTGACTCGTAACCAAATGATCGCCTCTCGCCCTCGCCGCACTCCCATGATGGCATCCCGTATCGGATGCCCTGACGCCAGACACCGGCAGGCCGGGTGTTCATCCAGAGATAATGGCTGGCCATCCTCCTGAAGTCGTTGCCAGCTCGCGCCACTCAGGGTGCTGCCAACAAAGGCTTCCGGGGACAAGCCGAAGATCCGGCAGGCTTCCTGATTCACCGCCAGAATCGAGCGCCCCTGATCCAGCATCACACAGCCGACTGGCAGGCTGTCATGCAAGGCTCGATAGCGTAGCTCACTGTCACGCAAGGCCAACTCGGCCATCTTGCGCGCCGAAATATCGAGGTGGGTTCCAGCCATCTGCAGCGGGGCTCCATCCCTATCCCGGGTCATGATTTGTCCACGGCATAACACCCAGACCCAGTGCCCGAGGCGATGCCGCAATCGCAATTCAGATTCTACATTCGGCAGGCGGCCAGCAATGTGCGCCTGCAAGATGGCATCGGCATGTAACCAATCCTCTGGATGCATCAATCGTTGCAGGGTCTGACGAGTCACCGGCTCCAGTTCATGATTTTCATAACCCAGCATCTGGGCCCAATAGGCGTTGATGAGAATCTCATCCGACGCTAAACACCACTCCCAGGTTCCCGCCTGGGTGCCGGACAAAATATTTTGCAAGCGCTGTCGCTTGGCTCTGAGTTGAGCCTCGGTCATCAGTCGCTCGGTCAGATCATAGATAATGGAGTAGAGCAACGGCTGCCCATCGATGATCACAGGCCCGCAATGCACCTCGACCTGACGGATGTCGCCATTGGCCAGGCGATGGGGAAATTGAAAATAACAACGCTGCTCGGCAACAGCTTTGTTCATCTCCAGATGGATTTGTTGCGGAGTGAGGCAGTTAATCTCCGTAATTTTCATTGTCTGCAACTGCTGCTGTGAATAACCATAAAACAGTACGGCAGCGGGATTGGCCTGAACAATGCTCCCACTTTGTGGCTCGATCAGCAGCTGTGGCGTTTTGGCTTTTTCAAAGAAAATTTGATAACTGTTATCCGCAGGCTGGTGGCCGGGTGGCTGCAACTCTGCCACCAGGAGCCGCCAGTCAGGGTCCGCAGCCAAGTCGGAGCCCACCGATAACTCATGCAGTTGGCGCACAATAAGATTCAGTTGCTGCCGCAATTGTTGTCGTTGCTTGGACTCTTGGTTCACATGTCCCTCATGTGGTTGGACAGCTTGCGATCTTCACCCTACGCCAGACGAGTGAATTTCGTCGCGGATGAGCCATTTTTGTCACCAGATGACTCCGAAAGTGTAGGCCATGCCGCCTTGGGACTGTACAACAATGAAAATAAAAAAACGGCCGCCGAAGCGACCGTCTGTAAGCGACTGCAGTCACCGCTATTGGAACTGGTTAATCAACCACTGCAGGCGTTCACGGGGGGTTTTGTCCTCGTCGAAGAAGTTCTGCATCCGCAAGAAGGTGATACCCCCGAATCCCGGGGTTCGATGCAGGGCCGATGCGATCTGCTTCCATCCCTGCTCACCATACAGCTCACCGGCCAGCGCATTCTCTCCCATCAGGGCAATGCCCAATTCATGGGCTGCATCAGCAAACCAACCGACCAGATCCGCGGCTCGTGAATAACCTTCGTAGTCCTTGTTGATCATCTCCAGACAGGTGAAATGCAGCACAATTCGCGATCTATATTCCGAGGGCACTAGCTGATCCAGCAGTTGCACATATTCCCGCTGATTATGAGGGCCCAGGGTCGGATGGGGTTTGATCAGACCCGCGGTGATCTCGGCGACACGAGGTGACTGCGGATCACTGATCTCCCAGTGAATGCCGGGCACCTTGATTCCAATCGGGATCGAGCGCCATGCCGGATCATCGAACAGACCGACTGACATCTCGACGATGCGACGGCCATGAGCCACCAAGGCTCCGTGATACCAGCTGAGAAACTCACGCGCCCAGGCCGAGTAGACATACTCCTTATTCTCGAACAGGTGGTCGGCAATCGGCATGCTGATGGCTTCAAACTGACTATGCCGGGTACCGAAGGCATAATTCAGGGCTTGGATGGAGGCAAAGCGCGAGGCAAGGTAGCGACGCCAATCCTGCTCGGCCAGCGGGCTGTAGCATTGCAGCGTGCCCCGGTTGGGATAGTTGCCCCAATCGTGGGAGTTGTAACTGGGATAGCGCAACTCCCCTGCCGGACCCAGACTGATATTGATCTCGGCAATCATGCTGGCGCGCGCCGCATAATGATCCCGGAAGGCACTGATAAAGCTGCGGTAATAGGGCATCACATAGGCATCGGCCCACAAGGAGACATACTCCATGGAGGCATCACCGGTTTCACTGACATACTGCAGATCTCGCACCGAACCCAGCTCGGGGTGACTATCCAACAGCTTGCCCCACAACCACAGCGGTATGGTCTGCATAAAATCGTCGTTCACGTTGCCACCGGCTTGGTGGAACGACAAGATCGGCACCCATTGCATATCGTGCTGGGCCAGCAAGGCCACCACGCGATCGTAATAGCTCCAGTCAAATTGACCGGCCTGACGCCCTTCGATGAGCCCCCACCAGAGATCGGTGGAGATGGCCGTGACCCCCATGCGCCTTAGAGTGCGGACTTCCTCGGTGAATTTCCGCCACTCCGCCTCCGATAAGAGTTGCCGCTGGTTGGCCACTTTCAGATGCAGCGGGCCCATGACCCGGAATGCCTTGTGCCCCAGACGCGCCACCTGCCCCTGCCCATGGCGCAAGCGGGTGAGCTGCCGCAAGCGTGCCTCGCCGACTCCCGGACTCAGCAACACATCCAAATCCCGGATCACCCAGCCACAGTAAGTGGCATGATTGAGCACGGAGCCGACCAGGTGGTCCCATTGCGGGTGATCGTCCAGGCTCAGACGCTGACTATTCTCCGCCAGCACCGGCAACTTGAGTTGTTTGGCCGCCTGTAGCCAATCACCAATCAGCACAGGCTCACTCTCGCCATGGCTGACCCCGGCACCGGTCAACAGCAGGCGACAGCGAGTTCGCAGCCCAGAGGGCAGCAATTGTTCGAGGGTTTGGTGAAAGATCTCGCCCCGCGACAGCACCGAGTGAGGTTCTGAAATAAACCCTGCCACCATCTCAGCCAGAGCCGTATTGCTGTGCAGCAATCGCGGCAAACGGCCAGGCAAGCGCAGGCCCAGAGTACAGTGCTGCCACTCCTCGCTGAATACATCGGCGCTGAGCGTCAGCACCTCTCGGCCATAGGACACCAGACAGTCATGATACCAGCGACAGAAGTCTCGTTCCGGGGTTCCGGCGCTCGGATCCTGCAGGCGCTCGGTGATAGCGATCACCTGCTTTTTCAACACAGCAGGGTGACTCAAGTCCAGCCCCGGCGCCTGCCATGCCTGTTGCCAGGCCGACAGAGACTGGTATTTGTGCAGCATGGCATCAGCCAAGATGCCCAGCGCGCGCTGGCTGTAACAGGGGAAATAGGCCGATAACCCCTCTTCGGCATAGTGACCGAGGAAGGGATAGCGCCACTCGCCCTCGGGACCGACCCCCAACTGGATGTGACGAATAGCGGGAGCGAATGCCGACAAGTGATGGGCAAAACCACGCATAAACTGGCGGAAATAGGGCATGGTCACGGCCGAAGCCCACAGAGAGGTCGCCATGATGCTGTCGCGACCATGTTGATCCAGATACTTGAGGCTATCCAGCGGCATGTCCGCGGGCAGCTCTTGCTGCAAACGTCCCCATAGCCAATCGGGAAGCAGACTCATATACCGGACATCACTCATGCCGCGGGCGACCAGTGCCAAGTCCGGCACGATTTGTAGCCCTTCGCCACGGATCATCGTGAACAGCTGGTGATAAGGATGCCAGGCAGTAACTTCGTCCACCTGCTCGGGGGTGAACGGCGCAATATGCCGCCAACTGACCGGCACTATGACACCATCCACACCCGCCAGGCGGGCGCGGCGTAATTTTTGCTGGAGTGAAAGAAATTGCTCGGGTGTGGCGGGAAGCTGCAGAAGATTGCGCGTCAGATCGGCGCTGAGATGAACCCAAACCTGCAAGGGTGACTTGATAGTATCCATATCTCTCTCTGGCCATCGTCGAGGATGGCAACCGGAATGTCGGTGGTGTTTTCCCGTGTCAGAGCTGAAACTGCAAATCTGGTATGCTTTTCAGCTGGCCACCCTGTGATCCAGAGCACAATTATCGGCAACTGACCCAACACAGCGGCACTCCATGAAACTTAGGGAATTCATCCGGAACTTAGTGTTGTGGATGAATATTCTGTTGTGCAATTTTGCATCCCCAGCACAGCACAAAAGAACCGAATTGGTGCAAGCACAAGAAAATACATAGTATTTCTCAATAGGTTATAACAAAAAAACAGCGTATCCCTCTACCAAAGTGCGAGCTGGCTCATATATTATCAAACACCACAGGAAGACGCGTTTAGGGAATATTTATGCGTGCAATCTCCATACAATGGAAGATATCTCTGCTGGCAGGTGCCTGCCTGCTGGTTTCAACCGTAGCCTTAACCGGCATCGCAGTCTACGCCGCTCACCACACCAACCAGATGGTGGTATCGGAATCCAGCGAAGAGCTGAAGATCAATGCCGAGCAAATCTTGGCCCAGCAGGCGGAGACCGAATCGTCCCGCGTGGTGAATTATCTCAACGATGCGGTGATCCGTGGCGAGATGGTGGTTCAGGCGCTCAAATTCCAGAAGGCCTTTGCCGAAGATAATCTGCTCAGCAGTGAAGTGCTGCGCGGCGCCATCAATCAGACCATGCGCTCCGCCGTCGAACATTCCGAGCATATCCTGGCCGGCTACGCCGTCTATTTGCCGGATGCCCTGGATGCGGAAGATGCCAATTATGTCGGCTCCACCAACCTGGGTGCCAACGACAGTGGCCGTGCGGCCCTGTATTGGACTCGCAATGCCAAGGGTGAGTTGACACTGGAGACCATTGCCGAGAAGGAGCTCAAAGATACCAGTCTGGATGTCAATGGCATTGCTTCCACCGAATGGTTCCAGTGCAGTCAGCGCCACAAACAGAGCTGTCTGCTGGATCCCTATGTGGATGAGACCAGAACCCCGCCCGAGCTGATGACCTCGGTCACCTTCCCGATCCTTGAACAAGATGCGCTCAAGGGGATCGTCGGCCTGGATATCGAACTCGCCCATCTGCAGGATCTGGTGAAAACCATGGATCAGCGCATGTTCGATGGCGCAGGAGAAGTACTTCTGGTCAGCCAGCACGGCATCATTGCCGGGACCACCCAGCCTAAACTCAAGTTGGGAGCCGGTTTGCAAAAACTCGACCCGGCGCTGTTCAGCGCCCTGCAAGGCATGCTCAAAACTGATAAACGGCAAACTAGCTGGGACTCAGGCTCCCTGCGGGTCTTTATGCCGATCCATATGCAAGGCAGCCAAACCACCTGGGCCTTGCTGATCACCATGCCGGCAACCACCGTATTGCAGCACGCCACCCTGCTGGCAGAGAAACTCTCCGGCAAGCTGGGTGCGACCACCCTGCAGTTGGTCGGCTCCGCCTTCGTCGTCGGTCTGCTGGGCCTGCTGATTTTCTGGTTTGTCGCTCGCCAAATCTCTACCCCGCTGCGTCATGTCGCGGATCGGCTACGAGATATAGCCCAGGGTGAAGGGGATCTGACTCAGCGGATCACTCTACGTCGGGATGATGAGCTGGGTGAATTAGCCAGCTGGTTCAATGCCTTCCTTGACAAGATCCACGGTACGGTACGCGATATCGTCGAGGCGGTGCATCAAAGCCGCCAGAACACCGAACAAGCCAGCCAACTTTCCAGTGGCAGCCGTGAAGCCCTGCGGGCCCAGTTCAACGAGATTGATCTGGTCGCCTCCGCCTTTGAAGAGATGCACCAGACCTCGGGCGAAGTCGCGCAAAGCGCCAACCGGGTTGTGGTCGCGGCCGATAGTGCCGAAGTCTCGGCACAGCAAGGCAAGGCGGTAGTCGAAGAGACCCGTATCGCCATGGAGGAACTGATGCACTACATCAGTACCGCCAAGCCCAAAGTGGAAGAATTGTCTCGCAACAGTGACAGCATTAGCCAGATCCTGGAAGTGATCACCGCCATTGCCGAGCAGACCAACTTGCTGGCATTAAACGCCGCCATCGAAGCGGCCCGCGCCGGTGAGCAAGGTCGGGGTTTTGCGGTGGTAGCCGATGAAGTGCGTAATCTGGCCCGCCGTACCCAGGATTCAGTGGTCGAAATCCGTCAGGTGATCGCCAACTTGCAGTCCGGTACCGGTGAAGTGGTCAGTGCCATCCTCTCCAGCCACGAACAAGCCAACGTAACCCAGCAGCGCTCCCAACAGGCCGTGGTGATGATCGAGCAGATCACCCGCTCCATCTCCACCATCCAGGAGATGAGCAACCAGATCGAAATTGCGGTCAAGGAGCAAGGCAAGGTCAGCGGCGAGATCAGTCAGAACGTCAACAATATCCGCAAGGCGAGTGAGACCGTGACGCTAGCGGCGGAAGAGTCCAATGAAATGCTGGAGGGTCTGCACCGACTGGCCGATCAGCAGCAACAGTTGGTAGATCAATTCAAGGTTTGACGACGACTCGCATCTTAAATATCACGGGAGGCAGGAGCCTCCCGTTTTTTTGCCGACCATCTAACCCATAGCCCTGCAGAACAGTAAGTTTCTGCCAAGAAGTGGCGACGGCACGAGCTGGATGTAAGCCTGATGTAAAACTGTGCAAAAGCCCCCCTACGTCGGCCGCAAACGATTAGCCTAAGCCTGTCCAGACTGACGTTTATCGAGGAACTATGAAGCACCTTTCTATCCAAATCCGCACTGCGGCCCTGCTGACCTTGATGCTGTGTGGCCAGGGGTATGCCGAATCAGCCGTGCAGCACAAACACCCGGCAGGCGATCCGCCTACACCGCCAAAAGAGGCGTTCGAAGCCTGTGCCAACCTGATCGCCAAAGATCCCTGCACCATCACCCTGCCGGATAGTAACGTGCTGGATGGTAGCTGCGAGTTGGCCAAAAATGCTGAGCAGGTTGAGGCACTGGCCTGCCGCCCGACGCACATGCCACCCCCACCGGAACATGATGCCGATAAGTCAGATGATGCCGTCGAAGAGGTGGAGTAATAAACAGACTGGTGCTGACGCCGCTTGGTTGTTGAGCCGGTAATGGCGTGCGATTCAAGCCCAGCCATCACCGGGAACCCTTGCCTGCTCCCCCAAGCAGGCTTTTTTATGCAAGCGCGCCATAAGTCAACACGCCAGGTAGCACCGGTACTTATTGCCCGGGCTGGGGAAGATCCGCCTGCCGCATCCGCTGCAAGATGATGCTGGCCTTGCGCTGCAAGCGACGATCAGATCTGTGGGTCTGATAATAACGGGGGTTGGTCACCATGGCCGCCAACTGCGCCGCTTGAGATGGCCCCAACTGGCTGGCATGGACATGGTAATACTTGCGCGCTGCCGCTTCGACGCCGAATAAACCATTGCCCCATTCGATCACATTCAGGTAGAGCTCGAAGATCCGCTGCTTATCCAGAAAGGTCTCCAGCATAACGGTGATCAAGGCCTCTTCGGCTTTGCGCCACGGGGTTCGACTGGAAGAGAGGAACAAATTCTTGGCCAGTTGCTGGCTGATGGTCGATCCGCCCGCCACTATCTTGCCCTTCTTCAGATTTTTCTCCCATGCATGTTGCATCCCCGCCCAGTCAAACCCATCGTGTTCGGCAAACTTGGCATCTTCGGCAACCAGTAGCGCACGCTTGATATGGCGGGAGATCTTGGAGTAAGGCACCCACTGGTAGCGCAACTCGGCATCGGGATCGTCATCCTGCAGCCTCTCGAGCTGTTCACTCATCACGCTAGTCATATCTGGATTGATCCAGTTCAGACTGACGATATACGCCAGGATCCACAAGTTCCATGCCAGATAGAGCGACAAGAGCCCCCACAGCAGATGCGAGATCCGATAGTGCCGCCAATGAGCCGGAATGGCGCGCCGCAGCAGAGGTACACGACGCAGGGTGGCAAGGCAGGAGGCCGGCAGGGACATGGATCAACTCGAAATCGCAACAGAAGGCGACAAGTGTACCGAATCGCCCCTCACCCAGGCAATCAAAGAGACGGCCCCTCCAGACGCCACGCGGCAGGCCGTGGTAGCATAAGAGCCCGTTTTTTGGAGAATGCCTATGACCATTTGGGTGGACGCGGATGCTTGTCCGGTTGTCATCAAAGAGATGTTATTTCGTGCGGCCGAGCGAACCCGCATCCCCTTGGTGCTGGTTGCCAACCAGTTCTTGCGCACGCCCCCTTCGGCGGTGATCCGCAGCGTGCAAGTCGCCAGTGGCTTCGATGAAGCCGACGATTATCTGGTCGAACAAGCGCGCAACGGCGATCTGGTGATTTCAGCCGACATCCCCCTGGCGGCTCGCTTGCTCGCCAACGGTGTTGAGGTGATTACGCCACGAGGTCAAGCCATGACCGCCGCCAATATTGGCGAACGGCTGGCGATCCGCGATTTTCTCGATACCTTGCGCGGCTCCGGTATTCAAAGTGGTGGCCCCGCCACCATGAATCAGGCCGACAAACAGCAATTTGCCAATGCGCTGGATCGCTGGTTGGTCGACGCCAAACGGCGCGCGCCGCCACAAGCGGAGTAACTGCGGACTCGGTCAAGGCAAGATGGCATCGAACGCGACACAATAAGCGCCACCAACAGGGATGATGAGGAACAGCATGAACAGGAAACGCTGGATAGGTTCGGCCATTGCCGGTGTTGTGGTCCTGGCTCTGGGCTACGAATGGCTTAAACCCGTCCCCCTGGCGGTGACGCTGACCCAGCCGAGTCGCGGCGACCTCGTCAGTAGTGTGGTCAATACCCGGGCTGGCACCATCAAGTCGTGCCGCCGCGCCGGCTTGAGTCTGCCGATGGGGGGGGTCGTCGATACCATTCTGGTCCAGGCGGGCGATAAGGTGCAGCAGGGACAACCTCTGCTGACACTGTGGCATGCCGATCTGCAGGCCGAATTGCAACGCGCCCAAGCCTCGGCCGCCTTGAACCGGGTGCTGCGGGAGCAAAGTTGTGTGCAAGCCGA
Source organism: Pseudaeromonas sp. HNCC25DJ182 (assembly GCF_055413365.1). Classification (NCBI taxonomy): domain Bacteria; kingdom Pseudomonadati; phylum Pseudomonadota; class Gammaproteobacteria; order Aeromonadales; family Aeromonadaceae; genus Pseudaeromonas; species Pseudaeromonas sp. HNCC25DJ182. Next base: position 157,371 of record NZ_JBVAYG010000004.1, read on the forward strand.
TTTTAACCAGCGTCAGGCCATGCGCCTGCAGACGTTGCGAGCCAAAGATCTGACCTCCAAGACCCTGAGCGAACAGGCAGAATCCCTTGCCGCGACCAGTCGCTTGGGTTGCGTGGCGGCGGCCGAGCAAGCCCGGGTCGATGCTGCCCAGATCGCCATGGCTCAGGCCCGTCTGGAGCAGAGTCAATTGCGCGCCCCTTTTTCAGGCATCATCGCTGAAGTCAACAGCAAGCTGGGGGAATATATGACCCCGTCCCCGCCGGGTGTCACCATGCCGCCAGTCATCGATCTCATCGATGATCAGTGCCTCTACGTCTCGGCCCCCATCGATGAAGTGGATGCCGCCCGTTTGCGGGTCGGGCAAGCCGCCGTGATCCTGCTGGATGCCTTGCCCGACCAGCGTTATCCGGCCAAGGTGCGGCGGATTGCCCCCTATGTCAAAGAGCTGGAAAAGCAGGCGCGCACCGTAGAAATAGAAGCTGAATTTACCCCGCGCCCCACCGATATTCCGCTCCTGATTGGTTACAGCGCCGATGTGGAAGTCGAGATTGCCCGACGCGCGCAAGTGCTTCGGATCCCGGCGGATGCCCGACGCGAGGATGGCTCAGTGCTGCGGTTGCAGGGCGATCATCTGGAGGAGGTGAAACCACGCTTCGGACTGGAGAACTGGAACTGGCTGGAGGTGATCTCGGGCCTCAATGCCGATGATCAGCTGGTGCAACAAGCCAGCCAGGTAAAATTTGATCCCCAGCAAAGCGTCCGCGCTAAAACGGCCGAAGAGATAGCGGCGGCCGAGGCCGGCACGCCATGATCCAACTGCAACAGGTCGAGCGACACTTTTTACTCGGAGAGCAGTCGGTGGCGGCGCTGGCGCAGATCGATCTGCAGATCCATGCCGGGGAATATGTCGCCGTGATGGGCCCTTCCGGCTCCGGCAAATCCACCCTGCTCAATGTCCTCGGGCTCCTGGATCGACCCGACAGTGGCCATTATCTGCTAGATGGTCTCGACACCGCAGGCCTGAGTGAACCGGCATTGGCCGAGTTGCGCAGCCGCAGTATCGGCTTCGTGTTCCAATCCTTTCATCTGATCCCGCGGCTGAGTGCCCGCGAAAATATCGAATTACCCCTGACTCTGGCGGGCATAGCACCAGCCCTGCGGCGGCAGCGCGTCGACGAACTACTGGCACAGCTGGGGATCGGCAATCGGGCGGCCCATAAACCCGCCGAACTCTCCGGCGGCCAGCGCCAACGGGTCGCCATCGGTCGAGCCATCGCCATGTCCCCTCGCCTGTTACTGGCAGATGAGCCCACTGGCAATCTGGATAGCCATTCGGGAGAGGAAGTGATCAAGCTGCTGGAGCGATTGAATCGGGAGCAGGGCATCACCCTCGTGGTGGTCACTCACGATCCTCGTCTCGGCGCCCGGGCCAGTCGCCAGATCCGCATGGCGGACGGCGTCATAGTCACCGACAACCAAACAACGGCAACGGGCATCGAGTTGCCCTCGCTTGCAGGCCCAGCGGCATGATGCTCAGACTGGATCGCGTCTGGTTTGCCTGGCACGCGCTGACCCGTCATCGGGGTCGCGCTGTGTTGCTGGTACTGGCGATCAGCCTGAGTGTCGCCTCGGTACTGGTCATGACTGCTTTGGGGCAAGGGGCGCGAAATTTTGTCGCCGCCGAGTTCAGCGGTCTGGGCAAGGATTTACTGGTGATGTTTCCCGGCCGCAAGGAAACCACCGGCGGCATGCCGCCGGTCAGTGGCAACAGCCTGCGCGACATTACTCTCGAAGATATGGAGTATCTGGGGCAACGCCTGCCCAACCTGCGGCTGGTGCCCTTGATCATGGGCTTTAGCGAAGCCAAACAGGGCGCCCACCTGCGGCAGACCATGTTGCTGGGAACCAGCAACCAGATGCAATTTACCCATCAATTGAGTCTGCTCAAGGGCCAATGGCTGCCGGGCGATCCGACCGTCGACGCCTCGGTCTGCTTACTCGGAGTCCGGGTGGCCCAGGAGTTATTTGGCGAGCGAGAGATAGTCGGGCAATGGGTGCGCTTTGATAATCGCCGCTTCCGGGTGGTCGGGGTATTTACCAGTCGCAGCAGCAATCTGGGCATGGATTTTAACGAAGCGGCGCTGATCCCGGTCGGTGCCGCCCAATCGCTGTTTAATACCCAAGGACTGTTTCGCCTGATGATCCAGCCGCTCGGCGGCCAGGCCATGCCCGAGTTGATCCGAAAACTGGAACAGCACATGCGCGAGCGCCATCAGGGCGTGCTGGATGTCACCGTTATGCGCCGTGATGCCATGTTGCAAACCTTCAACTCCATCCTGTTGACCCTGACCCTTGCCGTCGCGGGCATCGGCGCTATCAGTCTGCTGGTCTCCGGCATCATGATGATGAATCTGGCCCTGGTCAGCACCCATCAACGCACCGGCGAAATCGGTTTGCTCAAGGCGCTGGGTGCCAATGCCCACGCCATTCGCAGTCTGTTTTTAACCGAAGCCTTGATCCTGTCAACCGCAGGCTCCCTGGGTGGACTACTGCTCGGCTATCTTTGCGTCGGCGCCGCCGCCTGGCTGTGGCCGGATTTCCCCATCGAAGTCCCCTGGCTGGCGACGCTGATGGCGCCCCTGGCGGCCATGGCCACCGGCGTGCTGTTCAGCTGGATCCCGGCACGGCAAGCCGCCAGCAAAGATGCCGTGGCCAGCTTACGGAGTGGCCAGCTATGAGATTGCCCGACCTCCTGCGCTGGCTCTGGTGTGCCCTGCTGGCCGGGCGCACTCGCAGCCTGCTCTCGGCGCTGGGCATTGCCATTGGTATTGCCTCGGTGACCACGCTGACCGGGATCGGCGAAGGACTGCGGCTCTATCTTCTGGAAAGTTTTTCACAATTTGGCTCCCGACTGATCGCCGTCTCCCCGGGCAAAAGCGAAACCTCGGGCGGCCCGCAAGGCTTGCTGGCCAGTAGTCGCCCGCTGTTGCTGATGGATGCCGATATCCTGCGACGTCTGCCCGGCATCGAAGCAGCCATCCCGGTGGTACAAGGCCAAGGGGAAGTCCGTACCGGCGGTTTGACCCGCCAGACCGCGATCCTGGGCACCAACCACCAGGCGGCTGCCGGATGGCGCTTCGCGTTGGCACAGGGCCGCTTTCTGCCGGCAGACGATTCGGCCATGCCTCGGGCCTATGCGGTGCTGGGCGCCACAGTGGCCCGGGAATTGTTCCCAGGCGGCAATGCCCCCGGCGCGGTGATCCGGGTCGGTGATCGCCGCTTCCGGGTCATGGGGGTCATGCTGCCGAAGGGGCAATTTTTAGGCTTTGATCTGGATGATATGGTCTATATTCCGGCGGCCCATGCCCAGGCCCTGTTCAATCAGGAGGGCTTGCAGGAGATCGATCTCACCTATCGGGCCAACTATAGCGAGGCTCAAATCAGTGCCAGCATCAAACGGCTGCTGATCGCGCGCCACGGCGCTGAAGATTTCACTCTGTTTTCGCAGCAAGACATGCTGACCAGCCTCGACAAGATACTGACCATCGTCAAAGCCGCTATTGGCGGCTTGGGCATCATTTCCCTGCTGATTGGTGCCGTGGGGATCTTCAGCATCATGAGCATAGCCCAGCAGGAGCGGATCCCGGAGATTGGGTTGCTGCAGGCATTGGGCTGTCAGCGGAGCTGGATCCTGCTGCTGTTTCTCGGTGAAGCCATGACGCTGGCGCTGCTGGGGGGGCTATTGGGAGTCAGCCTGTTGCTGGCGATCCAGAAACTGTTGTCGCTGCTGCTGCCCGCTCTGCCCCTCACCCTGCACCCGCTGTATCTGTTGTTGGCCCTGTTGTGCTCGGCGCTGGTCGGACTGGCTGCCGGAATTGCTCCCGCCTTACGCGCCATGGGCCAGGATCCCGTGGTTGCCCTACGCGGCGAGTAACATCTGGCGACTCAAGATCCATTCCTCTTTCACGCCTACCCACTCCTGACATTTTTCGTCTGTCATTTTTGTTTCATCTTCACCAGCTAGCGTGGGCACATAGCGTCGCACTCAATCCATCAGGAGTTGCCCATGGCGATCACCCTCCACTCACAGCCAAGCGCACGTCCCATCCCGCACCCTACCCAGCCGCGGCGTCCGATGGTGCAGTGGTTGCCCTTGTTGCTGGGACTGGGCCTGTTGTTGACTATGCTCCTGACGAGCGAGACCCGGAGCGGCTCACCTTTCTTGGATCTGATCGGCCAGCATTGCAGCACACCACTTGGTGTCACCTCCGCACTACAAGAGCAGACCCCCATGCTCTTTGATATGGTGGCCCCCGGCTGCCAGTCCCTCTCTTTTAATTAAGAGCCTTTGACCTCCCTGGTTGCTTGCTTTAACCGCGTCAGTGCTGGCACTGACGCGGTGTTTTTTGTGCCCTGGTTAGAATATTTTCAGTCGAACCCGGGCTAGGCCCTGGCCACGTCCAGGCGATACCCTTCGGTGAGCAGTTCCTGAATAAACGGTGATGGTCGCGCCCGATCCGCCAACAAGAAGACCTGCTGCCGAGCCCGGGTTAGCCCCACATACAACAGACGCCGCTCTTCGGCATGGGCAAACGCCTCAACCCTCGGCAACAAGGCGGCAATCAGCGGATGGGTTTCCTTTTCCGACGGCAAACCATGGCGGCCGCTTTCCAGGCCGCAGAGGATCACCTGATCTGCTTCCCTACCCTTGGCGCCATGCAGGGTCATGGCCTCAATAGACAGCTGCGGGAACTGCAGCTGCCACCGCTGTAACTGCGCCGCATCGGGTAAGGAGAAACGAAAACGGGCCAGCAGCAAGACGCTGGTTGGTGGCGTGGTCGCCGACAGGGCCATCTGGCTCAGCAGCGTTTCCAGTGTGGCGGCGGGCTCCACGCCCCGTCCGGCAGTGTTATCCAGCCAGTGCAGGGTGACGCGAGCCTCATCCACCTGTAGCAAGCTGGCCAAAGGTTTGCGCAGCTGGGCCGGATTAGCTTGCACGAAACGATTGGCCACCTCGCCAATGGCATTGTTGAAGCGAAAGGTTTTATCCAGCGCCGTGCTGGCCGCCGGGCCAAAATAGTCGGCAAACTCAGTGGTCAGGCGCAAATCGGCACCGGTGAACCGGTAGATGGCCTGCCAATCATCTCCGACGCAGAACAGGGCTGACTCCGGATGCTGATCCCGCAGCAGGCGCAGCAGACGGGCTCTGGGCTCGGAGATGTCCTGAAACTCATCGACCAGGATCTGTCGCCACGGCGAGATGAAGCGCCCACTGGCCACATGCTCGATAGCCAGCCGGATCATGTCATCAAAGTCCATACTCCGGGTGCGCTTCAACTCCTGCTGATAACGCTCGAACAGCGGGCGCAGCAGCACCAAGGCCGCCTTCGCCCGAGTCGGCTCGGAGGATTGCGCCAGTTGCTGTTTGAGGCTGGCACTATCAAAGCATCCCGCCTTGTAATAGCCAAGCATCTCATTGAGTTGTTCGACCAGCTCCTGCAATCGCCCCCATTCTCGCAAGGTGGCCAGCACAGCCTCTTCGGGCAAGGGCTGCCAGGGGATTTGTCGTTGTTTCAGCTCGGTTTGCAGCACTTTTTCCAGGCGATTACTCTGCCATTGCCAATAGTAGGTATCGATGATGGGGGGCGCACCGCCGGTTTGGCTCAGTGCCACGGCGGCGGCCTGATATGCGGCAGCATCCTGCCAGGGCAGTGCCTTACCCCGCCGATCCAGGGTCAAGTGGCGCAGCCACACCCCGGACTCCGGCAAGAAAAACTGCGGCAACACCTCCTGATGACTGGAGTGTTTCAGCGGCAAAGGCCACGGATGCTGGTAGCAGTATTCGATCCCCTGCCGGAACAACCAGTTGGCGATTTGCACCTCGGCCAGCGAGTACATAGTCTCGCCCTTGAGACTCTTTAATTCTTCCGCCGCCAACTTGCCCAGATAGCCAGCACGCTCGGTAAATTGCATGGGATCGGTACGCGGGTAGAGATAGCGCCGCAGGTACTCCAGCACCCGACTGCGGTAATTGGGATCCTGCAAGGCCATCTCAAACGCATCCTGCACCAAGGGAAGGCGAGCCCCACTTCCCTCGGCGAGTGGCGAAAGCGCGGGCCGCTTCCCCTCCACCGCCTGAATAATGGCCAGCCCCAGAGCGTGAAACGTCGATATCTCCGGACCCGGCGTCTCGGATGCCGCGGTCGTTGCAGGCCGGCGCGTCGCAATCCGCGCGCGCATCTCATCCGCCGCTTGTTTGCCAAAGGCTAGCAACAGGATCTCTTCGGGACGAGCCAAACCAGAAACCAGCAGATAAGCGACTCGCCCGGCCAGTACGCTGGTCTTGCCACTGCCAGCCCCGGCCAACACCAGATTGGCCGCCTCATCCAGTACACAGGCTTCGCGCTGACGCGCGGTCAACGGATGCTGTTCCAGCGAGTCAAACAAGGGAGCATAGTGTCGCACCATGCGACGGCAATAGCTCTGTTGCAAACGCTGAAGGGCCGTTGGCTGCTGCAGTTTGAGTAACCATTGCCAAGCCGCAGCCACGGGCTTGGTCAGAGTCTGATCCCGCAGTTGGTGATGGGTGTGCAGAATGGCATCGGCTTGTTGCCGGATCGACGGCCAGTGCGCTTGCCGCAGATAGCGCTCCCGACATTGCGCCTGAAGTTGTCGAGTCTGGTGCAATAGGTCCTGACTATGGGCCAGCAACCAGAGCCGATGCCAGCGGCGGTATAGCCTCCAGGCCTGCCAGGGCCAGAGCCAGCCGATCCGATAGGGCAAACGGGTCTGAGGAAGATGCACCGATAGCCAGCCCATTTCGAGGGCCGAGATCTGTAACCAAGATTGCTGGTCGGCAAATAGTCCGAGATTCAATGCCTGACGGCTATTAGCCGGCGTAGTGCCCAGCAACTCCCGGCTGGAAGCCCAGTACAGGTTTTGACTATCCCAACCGATCCAGAGCCCGGAGGGCCTTAATCTGACAGCATGCACGCTTGGTATCCCCTTGAAATCAGCGCCCTATTTACCATGGGCTGCACGCCGGATCTAGCCATGCCGCACCCAACGACTGTATTCAGTCACAACCAGCGGCGGCACCCGCTTACAAAAAGTACAAAGCCGCCCATCCGGCGGCTTTGTACGAGAGATTCGAGCTCGCTGAGCCTTGGTTCAGGCAGCCTCGGTCTGCATCATATTTTTGCTACGCTCCAGAGCCTCTTCCAGCGTGGAGGTAAACTCCAGTTGCCCCGGAATGGCTTGGAAACTGGCGCGCGCCAAGGTTTTGAGCGGTTGGAACTGTACTTCGGCCACCAGCACGCGGATCCCCAAGCGCTGCAAATCTTCACAAAAATGCTGAAATCCTGTGAGTCCACCGGCATCCAGCACCGAGACCCCATCCAGCATCAGGATCACCCCCTGCTTGGATTTGACCCGGGCCATCAATTCGGCAAACACATGATCGGCCGCGGCGAAAAACAGAGGTCCGGTGATCTTGTAGGCCGCCCAATCTGCAGCTACCTGATGGCTCCAGCGTTTGTGGGTGCTCAGGTCGGAAATCAGTGTCATCTTCGACATTTCGCGCATAAACAGCAAGGAGGCCAGTACGATACCGAAGGTGATCGCCACTACCATATCAAACAGCACCGTCAGGCTGATGCACAGGATCATCACCAAGACATCGCTGTGGGGCGCTTTACGACACAATTCGACGACTTTATGTGCCTCGCTCATGTTCCAGGCCACCATCAACAGCAGCGCCGCCATGGCCGATAGTGGTAACCCGGAGAGCCAGGGCGCCAGCAACAAGATCGCCGCTAAGACCACGAGCGAATGGAAGACTGCGGCCAAGGGCGAGGTAGCCCCGGCGCGCACATTCGCCGCCGAGCGAGCAATGGCCGCCGTGGCCGTGATGCCACCAAAAAATGGTGCCAGTAGATTACCGATCCCCTGCCCCAGCAATTCACCGTTGGAATGGTGTTTCTTACCCGTCATGCCATCGAGCACGACGGCACACAACAGGGATTCGATGGCACCGAGCAACGCCATGGTAAAGGCGGCCACCAACAGCGTTTCGATGGTTAGCAGATCCCAGTGCAACGGCTGCCCCTGAGGCCCTGGCAATTCCCACGGCCAGACGAAGGTGGGAGCAAAGGGCGGAATACCATGGCCCAGGTCACCGTTAGGCAATAGATAGCTGAATCGACTGCCGATGGTCGCCACCTCCTGATCAGCAAACCCGACCAGCCAGGCGACCAGCATACCCGCCAAGACGGCAGGCAGATGACCGGGAATACGCAACCGTAATCGAGGCCAGAGGATCAGTATCGCCAGAGTCACCACACCGACCAGCGTGTCACCCCATTGCCAGCTCGGTAGTGCCTGCCAGAGCACCGCTACCTTTTGGTGGAACTTCTCTGGCATCTCGACCACGGTCAGTCCCAAAAAATCCTTCACCTGCAAGGTGGCGATAACAATGCCAATCCCCATGGTAAAGCCTAGTGTCACCTGCAATGGAATGTAACCAATCAAACGCCCGAGGCGACCGACCGCCATCCCGACCAGCATCAGTCCACACAGCAAGGTAGCGACCAGCAGACCAGCGATACCGAACTGTTGTGACACCGGATAGAGGATCACCACGAAGGCGGCTGTCGGCCCGGAAACGCTATAGCGAGAGCCACCGGTCAGGGCAATGGAGATACCGGCAATGATCGCGGTATAGAGACCGTATTGTGGCGGTACGCCGCTGGCAATCGCCAGAGCCATCGCCAATGGGATGGCAATGATACCGACAGTCAGACCAGCGAGCAGGTCGCGGGTCAGGCGAGTCAGCGAATAGGGTTCATTCAGGCAGGCATCCCGCAGGGCGCTGCAGATTTTGAGCAGATGACGTTGAGATAAGGTATGCATGGAGCCCTCGGGCAAATTTTACGGTACGTCACGACGCGCGTGATCCGTCACGCAGGATACCCTTAGCGCTCGATTACGAACAGAACAAGTTCGTTCTGGCTGAGTTTACGTGCGAAATCACTCATCAACTCGTTCGCTTGTGAATGTTCAGTTAAACATCAGCATAAAGCGAAAGCAGTTCTTCGCCAGATCTGCTTTCGCTCATCATTCGAACATCCACCGTACTTTGGCGACTCGTTCAGGCTCATACACAATCTGGGATCAAGTTCGAAACTTGGCCACTAAATCACCCAATTCGTTACTGAGTAGACGTAAGTCATGGCTGATCACTTGAACCTGGCTATTCTGTCGCGCCACTTCCCCGGACAGCTCCGAGATATTCACCACGTTACGATTAATTTCTCCAGAGGCCAGACTCTGTTCTTCGGCCGCACTGGCAATCTGGGCATTTCGATCCGTGATCGTCAAGACCGCTTCGGAGATGACCTGCAGCGCCGAACCCGTCTCCTGCGAGTGCAGCAGCGTCTGGTCACTTAATAGCAAAGTCTGTTGCATACTCTTAGCAGCTGCCTGAACTCCGTTTTGCAAGCGGCTAATCATGCCCTGGATCTCGTTGGTAGATGCCTGGGTTTGATTGGCCAGCGTCCGTACCTCATCGGCGACTACTGCAAACCCTCGCCCTAATTCTCCAGCTCGGGCCGCTTCGATTGCTGCATTCAACGCGAGCAGATTGGTTTGATCCGCAATACGACGGATCACTTCCAGCACCGAGCCGATATGCCCGGTCTCCGTCACCAGCAACTCAATCAAGCGATTACTCTGCCCTACCTCATGGGAGAGCGACTGCATGGCGGCGACGGCATCAGTGACAATCTGGTTCCCGGCCATCAGTCTTCTCTTTGCCTCTTCGGCGGCGTCTGCAGCTTGGACCGCACTACTAGCGACTTCCCGTGTAGTTGCCGCCATCTCGTTCATCGCGGTGGCAACCCCTTCGGTCTCATGGTGTTGCCGATCAACATTCAGTTGCCCCGCCTCAACAGCCATCTCCAGTTGCACCGCCGCCTGGTGACTCTTCGAACTGGCCGCCGCTATATTCCGTACTGTGGTTGCCAATGAGTTGGTAAATACATTAAAAGAGAGCGCCAAGCGCGCCAGCTCATCACGACCACTGGTATCCAGTTGCCGGGTTAGGTCGCCTCCGCCTTGTGCGATGTCATGCAGACTCTGCTCGGTATGCCGCAAGGGGCGAATGATACTCTGGGCTATGAGCCAGGAAGCAAAGATCAGTACCGTTAACAAGGGCAATAAAATCGTCAATACCAGGATCAGCAATTCCTTGAAAAATTCCCATGCATCATCGGCATATTGCCCGGTGCCCAGCACCCACCCCCACTCGGGCAGAAGCTTGACATAAGAAACCTTTAGGATGGGCTCGGACATTCCCGGTTTAGGCCAGTAATAATCGACAAACCCACCCGTCGGATTGGCCTTGGCAATACGCACAAACTCCATAAAGATGGACTTGCCATTGGTATCCCTGATCGCAGAGAGATCCTGACCTTCCAATTCCGGTTTAGCCGCATGCATTACCGCTTTAGGAGTCAGATCATTGATCCAGAAATATCCCCCTTGCCCATAATGCATATGGCGCAGCAGCTCCTTGGCCTGCTGCTGGGCTAGCACCTCGGTAAGCACTCCCGAACTGACCTGCTGTCGATAATGTTCCAGCGTGGCAAAAGCGGTATCCACCTGCTCCCGGGTTGCTTCCCGACGATTCTGCAACATAGCTTCATAGGAGAAATACAAGGTGCTACTACATAAAATGGCGATGCCAATCAGCATCAACAATGCATTGGTCAGCAAGCGTTGATAAATGGTTAATTGCCGGAGTGCATTCATAATGGCCAGCTCTGTGATGAGGGAACTAGCTGGAGCTACGCAAAAGGCTAGCCAAGGTGCAAACCGAAGGGGAATATTAATCTAATTAATTGAAAAATAGGGATATATGATTATACCGCGCATTGACGACGCAACAACGGCGAGCCCAATTCTCGCAATTCGCGACAGTGGGCCCGCCAACAGCAGGGTAATTTGGCAAAATGCAAAAAATAGGGATCTGATGGGGTTTTTCTCTCCACCAGCAGTCGCTACTCGCTACTCAAGCTCCCTGCTCAGACCTCGAGAATATCCTCTGGGGGGGTGCGGTCTTGCCCTTGAGCCAGGCTCTGGATGGCAAAAAACAGGTACCCTTGACTCAATAAAAACAGCACCATCCCCATCAAGCCAAAACTGATCCCGAACCAAGTTAACAAGGTAGCGAGCACAATTCCGGGGGTGAGCGCGACACAGGTCACCCGCAGCAGCACACCATAAGGCAAGCGTACCTTGAGCCAGGCGGCAAATACCAGGCCACCCACGGCATATATCACTGCCTGCAAGGCTCGATAGATAAATTCCCCCCCGAGCAACGGCAAATAGGCCAGCGGTTTGACGATGGCAATCAGTTTGTCGGACCAGGCATAGAGCTCCGCTTTATCCAATTGGAAATGCTCGATGTTCTCGAAAGGATAACTCCGCACCTCGCCCTGGTTATCAATGATCATGCGATCTGCCTGCAAGACCACAGGCGCCACAAATTCGGCCGCACTGGCTGGGCTGTGGCGGGTATCGATGACCAAAAACGGCGCTTCGTCGTCCGGCAACTGGATGACGAACGGTTGTTCGACTTCGGTCTGCAGTTGGCCTTGTTCGATGTGCAGATCCGGTAGGCGCTCGATCACATGCTGGATATAGGTGCTCTTCATCGTATCCAGCAGGGCCGCGACCTGAATGGTCATGGGGATGGTTGTCACACACAACAACAAAAACAGATAACCCAGTCCGGTGCCCTGCCACTGTCTGCCAACCTCCTGATACAGATGACGGGAAAAAAACGAGTGGTAGACAGCTTGCCAACAACGAAGAAGATACAGCACGTTCAATTTCCTTCTGAGGACCATGGGACTAAGTTTCACGGCAGCAGTCACTGCACTAAACGGCCTCCATGATAGCCTATCGGCCTCGAGCCCCCAACGGGGTTAATGCAGACGATACGGGCTTAATCATTGACTTGCGGCACATGATTCCAGATAGTCACTTTTATTCTTGATAACTGGATAAGGATGTCATGGACCATTTCGATCGATTTACCCGGACTCTGGCTGCATTTGATGCGGCTAACCGTCAGGATCCCCGGCAGGTGATGGACGAGAACGGAGTCTTGTACCCCAGCGAATTACTCTATGCCATGCGCATGAGCGCAACCTTGGCCGAGTTCCAGGCTGATGCCTCCGAGGCGTTACAACTGGCCGTTCGTAGCCAGCATCTGCAACGCTGGAAAATTCCACGCGCCAGTTATCCGATGGACCGCGTTGGCTATCTAAGCTGGCGCTCCGCGCTCAAACAATTTCATGCCGAGCAGGCAGGTCTCATTTTGCAGGCCGAGGGCTATGACGAGACGATGATCGCCCGGGTCGCCAGTCTGTTGAAAAAAGAGCAGCTCAAACGGGATAGTGACAGCCAGGCACTGGAAGACGTCGCCTGTCTGGTATTCATGCGCTACTACTTTGCCGAATTTTCCGCCGCCCACAGCGAAGAAAAAATTATCGCCATCGTACAAAAAACGTGGCGCAAGATGTCGGAGGCGGGCCATCAGGCGGCACTCGCCTTGCCCTTCACACCTCAGCAACAACAGCTGTTGGCGCGCGCACTCGGCAGCGAGTAGCAAATAGCCTCATCACAGTTGGAACCCGTGCGAAGGCGCCGCTGTTTTCATAAGCGATGCGCCAAAGAGATGGCCGCAAATTCATCATGCCAGAGCGTGGACGAAACGCAGACCGTTGACGGCAGGGATACCGCCACCGAGCCTACAGGCAGGCATTCACACCGAGTCTGTGTTCGGCCTCACTCCGGTTTGGTGCGCTCAAGACATCACAGCAACCGCCTCTATTCATATGCCAAGAACATTAGCCGAGCCGGACAGATCGGCGTATGGTAGGGCCGCTTGCCGAACCCGGTACTCCGACTATCCCGTGGACGCTGGGTGTCAGCCCCCATAAAGGAACCATGTTCATGACTTCCCCATCGACCATTCCGGTCGAATTGCTCGATCAGGACCCAGATATTGACTGCAGTCACTGCGCCGCCTGTTGCTGTCGCATGCCCGTATTGGTGATCGGCGATCCCGATGTTCCAGAGCGCTTCACCCAAGAGGATGAAAGTGGCATGACCTTTATGGCACAGGGGGAAGATGGCTGGTGCGTGGCGCTGGATCGCAACACCCTGCGCTGCACCATCTACGAGATCCGGCCCCAGATCTGCCGTGACTTTGATATGGGCGGCATCGACTGTCAGGAAATCCGCGCCCTCACAGATGCTAGGTGATGAACCGGTTTATCGTGACCGCACCTCACCATGGACAGATCGATATTGCACATATCGATACAAACGCCAGAGCAGCAGTAAGGCGGCAACAGCCAGATAGAGCACGGGTTTGGCCGTGATGGCTTTCACCGACCAGAGATAGTGAATAGGCGCCAATACGGCGACAACATAGACAGCCTGGTGCAGGCTGGCCCAACCCCGGCCGAGCCGCTGTTGTGACCAGCGATTAGAGGTAACGGCCAGCGCCAGGAGCAACAGCCAGCTCAAAGAGCCCAACAGCATATAGGGTCGTTTGACTACCTCTTCCAGCAACAGGCTCAGATCCCACCCCAGCTCCAGCGCCGCAAATGCCAATAGGTGCAGACAGGCCCAAAAAAAACACCAGAGACCAACGAGTCGGCGCACCCGGATCAGCGTCGGGGTTCGGGTCCATTGCGCCAGAGGCGAGATCAGCAAAGTGAAAAACAAAAACTCCAGAGCCGTGCGGCCGCAGTATTTGATCAACTCCTTGGCGGCATCGGCTCCAAAGTAGTCTTGTTGAACGGCAAGGATTATCCAGCCGAACAGTGCCGCACCCAGCAGATGTATCCCGCACTTGAGTACGCTAATTGCCTTGGGTGTGAGCCCCATTAGAATGACCTCCGTAGATCCATGCCCGCATAGAGCCCCGCCACCGCATCGGCATAGCCATTAAATGGCAGGGTCGGCTGGCGCGTGACATCCAGCAAGCCACCGGATGCGATAACCCGCTCGCTGGCTTGTGACCAACGAGGATGATCCACCTGCGGATTCACATTGGCATAGAAACCATATTCATCGGGAGCGGCCAGGTTCCAGGTCGTGGGGGGCTGTTTCTCCAGTAAACGGATCCGGACAATCGCCTTGATGCTCTTGAAACCATATTTCCAGGGCACCACCAGACGCAGTGGTGCGCCATTTTGTGGCGGCAGAGTTTTCCCATATGCACCAACGGCAAGCAGGCTCAATGGATGCATGGCTTCATCCAGTCGCAGCCCTTCGACATAGGGAAATTGAATACCACTGCCGAACTGCCCATCGGCTTGGCCCGGCATCTGTTTTGGATCGTATAAGCTCTGGAAGGCCACATAGCGTGCCCGCGACGTAGGTTGCACCCATTTGAGCAATGTCCCCAGCTCAAAGCCAATCCAGGGGATCACCATGGACCAGGCTTCCACACAACGAAATCGGTAGATACGCTCCTCCAGCGCAAATCGCTTGCGTAGCTCATCGACATCCAGCGTCATAGGCTTGGCGACCTCACCATCGATCACCACCTGCCAGGGCGATGTTTGTAATCCCTGGGCATTGGCCTTGGGTGACGCCTTATCCAGACCAAACTCGTAGTAGTTGTTATAACCGGTCACCTTCTCTTCCGGGGTCCAGGGCAGATCCGGTCGATAGGCTGCCGGTTGCTGGAAACTCAACGCCTCTTGTTGAGCGGGAGGCGGAGTGGTATCAGAAAATAGGTCCCATAATGCAGCCCTAGCCGATGGAGCCAGACTCAAAGCGGCGGCAGAGAGACCCAATGCCTTCAGGACTTGGCGGCGGGCATAAAACAGGGATTCGGGAGTCACTTCTTGCTCGGTCGGGTGCCGCCAGGATCTATTACCCATCTCAAGGTTTCTCCACTATCCAGCTGGTGATGACCGTAATTGGTCATGTGGTTTAAAGATAGTGGATCCGGATCCATTTTCAGGTGGATAAAACGAATGATGGCCAACCCAGAAAAGCGGAGCCGTTGCGCAAGCAACCCCATCGACAAACAAACGTCTCTTTTGTGACTGCGCAGGGTGTCATCTGGGGCGATCCAAAGATAGAATACGGCGCAGGATAACTCACTGATTTATTGATATTAATATCATGAAGTTTCGCAAAGGATTTACCCTGATTGAGCTGGTTATCGTCATCGTCATATTGGCGATCCTAGCCGTTGTCGCTGCCCCCAAGTTTATTTCGCTGCGTAAAGAGTCGCTGACCAATACCCTGCTGGGCATGCGTTCTGCGATCGAAGGCGCAGGTCAGCAGACCTTTTCGATGGCGGCAGTCCGCGGGCTGGAAGCTTCAGCTGCAACGTCGCTCACGACTCAGGGGCTGACAATTCCCTTGGTGTATGGCTATCCGGCGGGCGGCGTCAGTAGCGGGCTTCCGGCCTTGATCGAGTTTCCTGACGGCGACTGGAATCAGAGGGCCAGTGTCTATGCTGGCGCTTGGGTCTATTGGCACGGTACGCTGGAGGAAGATGCCGGAGTCGGCCAATGCTATTTGCGCTATCGACAACCAACGACTGCCGGACTCAAGCCGGTGATCGATATCCAAACGACGGGCTGTGAATGAGCAACCAAGCTCGTCCTTATCCATTTTCTGAACCATGACATGCAATCTACAAACTCGGGAAAGCCCCGCCATTCATCGTTAAAGCAAGAACAAAGGAGTTCTTATGCGTTCCGGTAATCCATTTCTTGGCGACAAGAGTTTTGATCTCGTTGAGCGAGGCGAAGCCCGCATGACCCTGATGGGGACGGTCAACAAAACCGCCATCCTGTTGGCCTTGACCCTGATTTCCGCTCTCTGGGTGTGGAACAAGTACTACGAATTACAAGATCCGGCGGCCATCATGCCGCTGATGTGGATTGGCATCCTCGGTGGTCTGGTATTGGCGCTGATTACTACCTTTGCCAAAAAGGCCGCCCCTTTCACCGCGCCGGCTTATGCCCTGCTCGAGGGGCTGGCGTTAGGCGGCATATCGGCCTTCTATGAAACTCGCTATCCCGGGATTGTCATCCAAGGCGTGGGCTTGACCTTCGGCACACTCGCTTGTCTGCTGCTGGCCTATCGCACCGGGCTGGTCAAGGCCACCGAGAACTTCAAACTGGGCGTGGTTGCCGCGACCGGCGCCATTGCCTTGCTGTATGTCGTCAATCTGGTGATGGGCATGTTCGGCCATTCGATGGGCTTCATCCATGAAGGCGGTGCAGTCGGTATCCTGTTCAGCTTGGTGGTGGTCACGGTAGCCGCGCTGAATCTGGTGCTGGATTTCGACTTCATCGAACAGGGTGTCGCGGCCGGAAGTCCCAAGTACATGGAATGGTTCGGCGCCTTTGGCCTGCTGGTGACGCTGGTCTGGTTGTATCTGGAGATGCTGCGTCTGCTCTCCAAGCTGCGCAAATAACCTGGCGTAGAGTAGTTGTCGACCCACTTAGGGTTGAACAACCCGCGGAGCCCATGTGGCTCCGCTTTGCTTCCTGGGGTGTCTACCAAGCTGGAATTACCCATATCTAACTGATAACGTCCGGTTTCTGAACCCCTTTTGCCGGAGTCTTTCATGCGTCCGCTCATCAATAAAGATACCGTCATGTGCATGTCGCTGAGTGCACGTCCCAGCAACTTCGGTACTCGTTTTCATAATTATCTCTATGATGCCCTCGGCCTGGATTACTTCTATAAGGCCTTCAGTACCCAAGACATTGTCGGCGCCATCGCCGGAGTTCGCGCCCTGAATATTCGCGGCTGCGCCATTTCCATGCCGTTCAAAGAAGCTTGCATTCCCTTGGTTGATGAGTTGGCACCATCGGCCAAGGCGATTGATTCCATCAATACCATTGTCAACACCAACGGGCATCTCAAGGCTTATAACACCGACTACAGTGCCATCGCGCAATTGCTCCGCGATTATCGGGTCCCCACCGAACTCTCGTTTGCGCTGCGCGGCAGCGGCGGCATGGCCAAGGCGACAGCCTGTGCGTTACGGGATGCCGGATTCACCCACGGAACTATTGTCGCGCGGAATGAGCAAACCGGACGCCAGTTGGCGGAACTCTATGGTTTTGCCTGGCAGGCTGACGCGGCAGGGCTCGAGGCGGACTTACTGCTGAATACCACCCCGATCGGAATGCCGGGTAGTCCGGAGGAAGCGGAGCTGGCCTTTAGCGAAGCGCATATTGCCGCCGCCCGTGTGGTGTTTGATATGGTGGCGGCCGTGAGCGGCACGCCACTGATCCATGCAGCGCACGCAGCGGGTAAGACAGTGATCCGCGGCACCGAGGTGTTCGCACTGCAAGCCGTCGAACAATTTGTGCTCTACACCGGCATTCGACCGGATGCCGAGCTCTTTGCCCAAGCGGCTGCCCACGCCAGGCAACAGCCGGTGGCATGAGCGGCAGTCAAAAATTGTTTCTTACGGCGCCTAAGGCGCCGTCTCCCACCCTTCAGTCTCTTCCTCATGCTGGTTATAAGCTTCGACCGACAAGCCCAGTAATTCCTGCACCGTCGAGGCAATGGTGATGGAGGACAGGGTACCGACCAGAATGCCGATAAACAGCGTGAACGCAAAGCCATAGAGCGCCGCCCCCCCAAACAGCAGTAGGGCTCCGACGGTAAACAGTGTGGTCCCCGAGGTAATCAGCGTGCGACTGAACGTAGCCTTGATCGCGCGATCCGAACAGGCATAGATATCCTGCTGGGTACGTGATTGCAGCAGATCACGCAACCGATCCGAGATCACGATACTGTCGTTGAGTGAATAACCGATCACCGCCATCAAACCGGCAATGATGTTCAAGTCAAACTCGATTTGCAGCAAAGAGATGAGTCCCAGTGCCATCAAGGCATCATGCAACACCGACAGCAAGACACCAACGGCCTGCCGCCACTCGAAGCGTAAAGCCAGATAACCGGCAATAGCGATGGAGGCGACCAGTAACGCCAGCATCCCCTGCTCAAACAACTCGCCCCCCACTTGCGGGCCAACCTGTGTGGTTCGTGATAACTCAACCGCCATCCCCAGATCCCGCGCCAGCCACTGCGCCAGCTCATTGGCGCTGTGGCTCAACTCCTGAGGTGGCAACTTGATCAGCCACTCACCAGGCACTCCTGCCGGTTGTAACTCGATAAGAGCCGCCAACTCGGCTGAGAGCATGGCATTGAGTTCGGCACTGCTCTTGAGGGTCTGGATCTTCAACTCCAGCAAAATACCGCCGGTAAAATCCAGCCCCAGATGCAAACCCCGGGTGATCAGGATATAGACACAAGCGAGCGTCAGCACTGCGGAGAGAACCAGGCCAATGTAACGCCAACGGGTTAATCCCAACTGCAGCATGAAATTCAACATGGTTAGACCCTCAACAGTTTACGGGTGCTCTGACCCCAAATCGGATTGATGATGGCGCGGGTGCCCCAGATGCCTGTGATCATGCTGGAGAGTAAACCCAGGATCAGGGTGATGGAGAATCCCTGCAGCGGACCGGAACCAATCGCATACAGAACCACGGCACTGATCAAGGTGGTGATGTTAGCGTCAAAGATGGTGCTGAACGCCGAGCGATAACCAAAGTCGATGGCATTGGCCAGACTCCCCCCTTCACGCAATCGGTCATGGATCCGCTCGAATATCAACACATTGGTATCCACTGCCATACCGACTGTCAGCACCAGACCGGCAATCCCGGGCAGTGTCAGCACGGCTCCCGGCAACAAGGCCAATAAGCCCATCTGCATCAGCAAATTAGCCACCAATCCAACGATCGCCACCCAGCCAAATTTGCGATACCACAGCAGCATGAACAACATCATGCCGGCCATGCCAAACAGCAGGGCGCTAAAACCGGCTTCAATATTTTGCATCCCCAGAGTCGGACCAATGGAACGTTCTTCGAGTATCTTCAACGGAGCAGTCAAGGCACCAGCCCGCAGCAACATGGCCAACTCTTGCGCGGCGGGTAAATTATCAAGCCCTGTGATGCGGAATTGATTGCCCAGCGCCGTCTGGATAGTCGCCACATTGATCACATCACTGCGCGCACGCAGTGGCCCCCCCGCCTCACTCTTGTACTCGGTGAAGACAGTTGCCATGGACTGCCCGACGTTGCTGCGGCTGAACTGACTCATCTTGGCGCCGCCTAGACGATCTAGGGTAATACTGACCTGAGGCTTGCCCATTTCATCCATGCCGGCGCGGGCATCGACAATGTGTTCACCGCTGAGTACAGCTTGGCGCACCATGGGCACTGGCCGTCCTTGCCGATCATTCAGCACAAACCCACTGCTAGCCTCGCCCACACGGGCCGGGTGAAATGCCAGTGAGGCGGTAGCACCAATCACCTCCTTAGCTTGTTTCGGGTTATGGATCCCGGGTAGCTCGATGCGGATCCCCTCTTGTCCCTGGCGTTGCACCGAGGCTTCGGTGATACCCAGTTCGTTGATCCGCTTCTTCAAAATTGCCAGATTTTGCGTTACCCCGTTATTGATCAGTAGATTGCGCTCCGCCTCGGTCAGGGACAGGGTCCATTCATCGCCGCTGCGCTGCAGGCTCCAGGCTTCCGGTTGGCCACTACTATGCTGTCGGAGTATGGCCAGCCAAGGTGCCGGATCCATGGTCTCCGGAATAGCAATCCTGACTTGACCTGCGTGTACCCGGCTCAACGTGGTACCCCGCAGCTTGGCCTCGCGAAATTGAGTGCGCAGGGTATCCAGCAGATTGCGGGTCTGGGCCTCGATGATGAACTCACTATCCACGCCAATCAGCAGTTGCGATCCACCCCGCAAGTCCAGACCCAGCTTGATCGGCGCAGCCCCCAGGCTCTGCAACCAAGCCGGTGCATTGGCATGGAATTCCAGCGTGATGCTGCTGTTCTTTGGCAACTGCGGCTCGAGCAAGGGTTTGGCGCGTTGCTGCTCATCCTGACTACGGAACACCAGTTGTACCTTGTCGGCGCTGCGAATAATTTTCTCGGGTTTGAGCCCCTGTGACGCCAGCAATTGCTGTTGCACCGGGCTCCAGGCTCCTGCACCGTGTACTCCCAACGCCGGTTGTTCACCGAAAAAAGTGGGTAACGAATAAAAACTGAAGGTCACCAGCATCAAGAGCAGCAAGGCATATTGCCACTTGCTCATGCGATTGAGGCGGGCACGTTCTGATGGTTTGAATTTCATGGTGTCGTTCCATGTGAAAACAAGAAGGCGTGACGCAAAACACCAAGCACTACTCGGCGGCGTCCATTCAATACAGGCAGGCGATGACACTCAGGCGAATATTTCGCTCCAATAGCAACCGTTGTTGATTCAGAGTTAGCACTCGACTAGATACTCAATCGTGCACATACCGGATGCGGTGATGTGCGGAGTAAACTGAACCTAGGTGTTGGATACAGATTGAAATCCGGAGTCAATCGCGCCGCAAAGCGACGAGATCAACCGGCAGTGTGGCAGAAGCGGTATTGCAGATGTTTCGGGTTCCAGAAGCGGGAGGTCAACTGACCAAACCGATCTCGCAAGGCATGTTTTTTGTACAGCAACGGCAGGCAAAGTGCCAAGCCGCTCAACAACAACCAGACCAGCTGCATCGACCATTCACAGAGCAACATATAAGGGATCAAGGGCTGATCCGCGCGCAGGCGTTGCATATGCTCAGTGCGTAATCCGGCATGTTGCGAGGTCACCACGCCATCAGGGTCGGTGCTGACCTGGCGTTGCGCCTGGTGTCCAGCAGAGATGGTTTTCACCCCATCAGAGGGAGTCGCATTCTGCCATCCCTGAATCCCCTGAGGTTGATAGACGCCCTGCGACCATGAAACGGTGTTGAGCGGGTAGCGCTCAACCGCAGAATAACTATCTGCTAATAAAACGCCGAGCAGCATGATGCATGCAGCAATCGACCATTTTACCCACCGAGGCACTAACAAGCCGCTTCATCTCCCGTAACAAACAGCGCGACCGTACCATAACCGCCACGACAGGGTCAAACCCGCAGCGCATGACCAAACATATCGCCCGGCCCTTGGCCAGGCTCTCCTCTCGTCAGATGAGGAGTGCTGGCTTTACCGCCGACTCCGGCCGCAAAAAGCGGTATCCGCTTACCCAATGTGTGCTCGTCGCATTGCGCAACAAGCATCCAAATCGGTATCCAGTTAACGCTTCCTAAACGTCATCCAGCCCTGTTTTTACTTTCTTGACCCCTGTCGTGTGAAAAAAGCGCTCCACCCCGTATCCTCTTGTCGTGGTTGATAAAATCAGGATGGAATCACCTGACTTCGAGTAGTATCTGCCGCACCCATTACGGGCATGGAGATGACCCTAAGCCCGCCGAATCAAGGAACCTCGAGCGCGAATGGAAGCCAAGAACGCAGAATACTTTCACATTCACCGGCTGGGGCAATATACGCCCATGTGGCAGGTTGGACGTCGCATCAACTGGGTTCAAAAGCGCAATAACCTGTTTTACGACCATTTCAATGAGCAAGGTTTATTCTACGACGACGGCATCGAGGATCTGCCCTTCTGCCAGGCCCTGGACAAATTCTTCGCCAGCAGTATCGACTACCAGCGTCTGGAAGCACTGAGTCTGCTCAAGGCCGCTCGCGAAGCAACCAAGAGTCAGTCGATTTTTATCCGCGAAGAGATATTCGAGGAAGTTCGTAGTAACTACTTTCCCCATCTACCGTCACGCAAAACCTGCATCTGGGTCTGTACTCGTGATGCCGTCGATTTCTGGTGGAAGACCCTAAATCCAGGCAATCAGAAATTGTTGAAGCTGAACTTGACCGGCTCCTTGTACATCGCCGATCAACGCCACCTGCTAGCCGATACCTATCGGCACAACGATATTCGCGCCCGTGCCTTCGAATACTGGACCGGCAGTGATGGCATCAAGGCCCAGGATCAGGAGGTGCTCTTCGAAGGCATCATCGATGTGGTAGGTGAATACAACTCCCCCGACGAGCTATGACAGCGGGTTTACCACCAACCGTATTGTTGTCCCAGTAACTTGGTGGAGATCGCCAGTGACATGATGACAATCAGGGGGCGGATAATTTTGCCACCTTGCTTAATCACCATCCGAGAGCCCAAACGGGCACCGATAAATTGCCCCAACGCCATACACAGACCGACACTCCAGACCAATTTTCCCCCCAGGGCAAAGAAGAGCAAGGAAGCCAGATTAGAGGTGAAATTCAGTAATTTGCTGTGTGCGGTCGCCTTGGCAATATTAAAACCAGCCAGAGCTACGAAGGCGATAGCAAAGAAAGAACCCGTCCCGGGGCCAAAAAAACCGTCATAAAAGCCGACCCCGAGACCGACAGTACCGGCAAAGGCATGGATCCCCAGGCGTCGATGAGAATCTTTATCGCCTACTCGCGGGGAAAGTAAAAAATAGAGTGCGAATCCCATCAACAAGAACGGCAGCACCCGCCCCAAGGCGCTGGCATCAATTTGCTGGACCAAAATAGTACCCAACGCACTACCGATGAAAGTCAAGACGACGGTTAACTTGATCGATGAAAAGTCAATGTAACCGCGGCGCGCAAAATACCAGGTCGCAGAGAAACTGCCGAAACTACTCTGCAGCTTATTGGTACCCAAGGCCTGAGCTGGTGGCAGACCTGCAGCCAATAACGCCGGCAGGGTAATCAAACCGCCGCCACCGGCAATCGCATCGATGAAGCCAGCGCATAAACCACTCAAGGCCAACAACAGCAGGGTACTCAGTTCAAATTCCATTTAGATTCCTTGATAACCAGATCAGACGAACACCCACCGCAGTTGACAGCCCTCACAGAGCGGGAAATAGACAAATGGACGCGGCGAGTGGCGGGATATGAAACGACAGTCCAATAACATACCCCAGCAGGCATTTTGTCGCAGCAGTGCTGTCGTTCTTCCAGCCATGAAATTTGTCCAGAAGGAGCTATTACCCTTTACCAGGTCCGGATGGCGACATAAAAAAAGGCAACCCAAGAGGGTTGCCCGAAAATCGCTGATCAATGATCAGTTACAACAAGACCCGTCGATAAGACGCCTCAGGGGTGGAGGTGAACTATCTAAGGAAAACAACAACATAAGGAAACAGATTTCAATCCAGATACTCATAGTGATAAGAGGCTCTGCGATTACCAAACGCGCGCTGAATGATGCGGCGCGCTTTGTTCAATTCTCTTTGCTGCAAAACGGTCATTTTCAAATCAAGAATACCCATGATGCTCTCCTTCCTATCGCTTTCGAACTTAAGGTTCGAAAAACACGGTCCGTATGAAATCACGTCACTGGGTGACACTCAGCAAGTAAGAGCATTGTTGATCGCCGTCACACTTTTGTCCAGCCATTGTGATTAGTTTTCCGTTATATTTTTACCTACAACAGCACAAACGGACCCTCATGCGGCCATTTAGTATGAAATAGCACCGCTTTTCTGTTATTTAATTACAATCTGGGAATATTGTTACGCTTTTACCGTTATGCAAACCAATGACGAATAAAAAACCGAATCCTGGCCCTAGCCTCTGCCTTCCATTTCCCCCTTGAGTTATAATTAGCGGCAAATATTCATCGGCATAGATCAAATAAGTGATTGAATTAAAATCAGAAAGCCTGCTCCCTCATTTTCCGGCCCTTCAACATGAACGCTTGACTCAGATTGAGCCACTGCGTTTTGCCGAAGCGCAACCTCGAGCCGCTTCTGCGATTAACCGTCTGATCAGTATGCGCCGCGGCTGTCAAACCTTGCTGTTGAGCGGGTTCCCCGGGGTCGATTACGAACAGACAGTGATGGACCTGATCGATGAGTGCTCACCGGATAACACTCAACTGTTTGATCTCTGCTATGCCGAAAATCTGCAAAATCCCTACCGCCCGCTATGGCTCAAACTTAAACCGGGCAGTGGTATCGAATTCTGTGAGCTGATCGGAGAATTGCTACGACTACTCAATCTGCATCTGGATGCAGAAGCGGTCGTTACCAAGATCCTGCGCAAGCAGGATCAGGATCAAAAGATCGCCGACTATCTGGGCGAGCTGGCCGCTCACGTCGCACAGGGCGGTAGTTTTACTCATCCGATCCTGATCAATTTGCTCATTCATCATGAAACCGAAACCCCTCCGGTGATCTATGGCCGCGACTTAAGCTGGCCCAGTCTGTTCGGTGCCGTGAACTACCAGACTGAACAGGGAACTGTCTATAGCCATCATCACCTGCTGGAAGCTGGCTTGCTGCGTGAGGCCAATGGTGGCTTTCTCATCCTGCCGTTGGAAGAGTTGATGGATCAACCGGAACTCTGGTTCAAATTGCGTAACGCACTGGAGACCGGATTTCTGGACTGGAGCGCACCAAGCGACGCAGTAACCACAACACCCTTCTTCATTCCCGAGCCCTCCCCGCTCAATGTTAAATTGATTCTGGTTGGCGATCGGCTCACCTCCGCAGAATTTAACCTGCTGGACCGGGAGATATCGGAACGCATCTTTCTGCGAACCGATCTGGTCTCTGAATTGCCTCTGGAAGACAATTATGAGTTGTTCCTCGGTCTGCTCAGTGGCATTCGCCAAAGTGATGAGCTGCTGGATTTTGATCGCCAAGCCATCGAGGTCCTGAGCCGCTTTGCTTGTCGACTCTGCGAACACCAGCAGATCCTCTCGATTGCCGAAACCCAGTTGGGCGCGCTGATGCGTTTGGCCGATAGCGTGGCTCGCGAGGAGCAAAGTGATGTGGTCAGCAAGAGCCATGTCCAGGCCGCTTTGGCAGAGCAGGAATATCGACTGAACTACATTGTGGAACAATCGGATCAGGGTGTCGTCGATGGTCAGATCCTGCTGCAAACCGAGGGCGAAGTGATCGGCCAGATCAACGGCTTGTCGGTGATCGAAATCATGGGCCATCCCTATGACTTCGGCGAGCCGGTCCGGCTCACCGCAACTGTACATATGGGCGATGGTGATGTCGCGGATATCGAGCGTAAAGCTGAATTAGCGGGCCACATTCATGCCAAGGCGATGATGATTATCCATGGTTATCTCTCCACCCAATTTGGCGCCGAAAATCCGTCACCACTGTCTGCTAATCTGGTGTTTGAGCAGTCTTACCATGAGATTGATGGTGACAGTGCTTCCTTAACCGGACTCTGTGCCCTACTGTCGGCACTGGCTCAGCAACCCATCTATCAACATTTTGCCGTCACAGGTGCGGTCGACCAGTTTGGCAATGTACAACCCGTCGGCGGCCTGAATGAAAAGATTGAAGGTTTTTTCCGGGTCTGCCGGATCCATGGTTTCAATGGCAAGCAAGGGGTCATCATTCCGGCGACCAATCAATTGCAATTGGTACTGTCAGATGAGGTGATCACTGCAGTCGAGAACGGCGAGTTTCATATCTACCCTGTCAGTCATGTCGATGAAGCGATCCAGTTGCTCACCGGCTATCAGGCAGGTGATATCGACGACGAAGAGACACTTTATGGTCGCATTCGAGCTCGATTGGATGAGTTAAACGGTACCCAGCGTCGGCGAGGTGTGCTCAGTCTCCTGTTTCGACGCTTTGGACAAGTGATCGGAGTTGTTTAGCGAACACCTGTTCGCTAAATTAGTGCTAGCGTTAATCACATAGGATATACAGTGTGTTGGATACCAAATCCGTAATTGAACTGCCGCCTTCATTGTGCGACCAAGGCAGGAATTCATTTTCCCGTGACGAATTGCTAGCCTGTAGTCGCGGCGAGCTTTTTGGTCCGGGCAACAGCCAGTTACCCGCCCCCAATATGCTGATGATGGATCGCATCGCCAAAATCAGTGCCGAGGGTGGCTTGTTTGACAAAGGCGAAATCATTGCGGAGCTGGATATCACGCCGGATCTGTGGTTTTTTGACTGCCATTTCCCAGGCGATCCTGTGATGCCTGGTTGCTTGGGACTAGATGCTATGTGGCAACTGGTCGGCTTCTTTCTGGGGTGGAAAGGCGGCCCGGGTAAGGGACGCGCACTGGGTGTCGGTGAAGTGAAATTTACTGGCCAGATCGTACCAACCGCAAAGAAAGTCACCTACAAAATCCAGATGAAGCGCCTGATCTGGCGCAAGCTCATCATGGGGATCGCCGATGGCGTCGTTGAAGTGGATGGCCGCCCCATCTACAGCGCTAGCGATCTGAAAGTCGGACTGTTTACCGATACCTCCTCATTCTGAGTCTTTGCCTCAGAATGTGAAAAAGGCCCTGATGGGCCTTTTTCATTGAATTCCGTGTTATTTAGCAGAGATTACACTTACGCCGCGATCATCCATCGCGTCGCGCCAACCGCCCAGCCAGTATCCCCTGGCATCGATGCACTGGTAGGGGCAACCTTCTTTGGAACGCCCTGCGATACCAGCCTGATAGCCCTTAGCACGCGCTCTATCCAAACGATCTCGTTTTTGTCTTTTCATCATGCTAAATCCTCTTTTCCACTTGAAAAAAGACGACAGTCGCGAACCCTGTCGTCCTTATCGTTAGCCAAGTTGGCGAAGAGGTCAATCGTTGATGCAGCTGAAATGCGACATGACTCGACTCAATATTGCTAATTGATTAATTAATCATGACATTTTTTTGCAGGATTTCCGTTTCCGCGCCCAAGCCAGTAAGGGCAATACTGCCAACAACCAGAGCGGAATGGAGCCACCACCATTATCCTGCCCTAAATCACTGGCAGGCAACGCATTGGTAACCACATAGTCGGAAGGAACATCGTTATCGCTACCAAAGGTGGTATTCGGTGTCAGCAGTACCGGAACCACAGTAGCGTTCTGACGCGCCGCCCAATCAGCATAGCTGTCGTAGCGATAGGCAGTTGCCGCGACAGTGCCATCATCATGCACAGCTGATGCGTAGACGATGTAATAGTACTTGCCATTTTGCGCGCAACTTGCAGCCCCATCTACCGTAGCGCAGATCAAATCATTAAAGCGCCAGCTGTTTTTGGTCCCGACGTTATACAGGAAAGCCTCTTGCAAACGTGGACTGCCGTTATAAACCGGTTGGGTTTCATTCCGTTCATCCTGCCAGCCAACTACCTGCCCCAAGCTATTAATTGCAGCCGCTTCAGAGTTGGCCGCGGGATTCGGTTTATTCTCGAAAGGAATCGTGGTGGTATTAGTGGTCGAGTCATACACAAACATTTCGACCGGCTTATTTCGGGATTTGGCTTGGGAGAACTTCTGATTACCAATGACAACCCCTTGCGCATTAGCTGCCACCGCCCAGGTATTGGACAGGACTTCATCCCCTTCACCGGGCGCATCTTTCGGCAACGGAATGGCGGCTAAGGAGCCAAAGACGGGCTGTCCATCCACGATGGTAACCGGCCAAGTCACAGCAGCATTCCGACCCGAAGTAACACTGCTGCCAACCTTGTCAGTTGAAGAATAACCAACCGCCAGATAGGAGCCATCTTCCTTTTCAGTGAGACCAAGTACAGCAGCGGTCTCTAAAAGACCGGAATCATGGTGATAATAGTTGCTGGCCAAGGCCGCGGTGGCAGAGGTGGTATCAGAAGATGCTAACCACAGGGCCGCCTGGGTATTAAAACCAGGGCAGCGATTAAGATCACTGTTTTGCGACGTATCGCCGTTATAGCAATAGGCCAAGGAGGAGTCCGGCCCCTTGACGCTGGTATTCGCTGTACCACCGATCAGATAGCTGTCATCACTCAGTTTCAGGAGAGCATTGGCACTGCTGAAACCGCCGACATCCGTGAAGGTTGTTGGCGGCAGCAGATCGATATCGTTACCTCCCAGATGGGCAAACGCCTGGCGCTCGAAGTAGTAGCCATTGGTGGCCGTGCTGGCCACTTTGTAGCCAACAAAATAATCGGCACTAGATCCAAGCTGTTTGATGATGCCATCTTGCTCCGTCCGGCTGCTACCATTCAGCAGACTTTCATTCTGCGCAACGTAGGTGACGGTATCTTTGCGCCAATCTTTGGCCCGAGTGCTTGCTCCGCTCCAGAAACCATCACAAACATCAGAAGCCATTAAACTATTACAATCAACGTTGTAGCGAAACCGATCCGCCAAGTCCATAGCCATAGGCGCCATGTTGTAGTACTGGAACCAATCATTGGTAGCCGCCTGCATGGCGACTGTCTTATCCGCTGCCATGGTCGTTGGCCAGGGACCATAGTTACCGGCCTTATCACCGGCAATCTCGGTGATCTGATAAAACGGGGTCTCTGCCGCATGAGAGGCACAAGACAAGATGGAGAGTGTAGCCAGCAGTGTCAGCTTGGTTTTCATGTAATGCCTCAATCCTCTTGTTTCATCGCTTCCAGCTCTTCCCAACGCAAGAAGGCTGTTTCTAATTCATCTTCGCAGGCCTGGAGTTCAGCCAGCACTTTTTGAGTCTGTACACTATCTTGAGAAAAAAATTCAGCCGAGTTGACTAACGTTTGGTATTCCGTCAACTGTTGTTCGAGAGCCTCGAGTCTGGCGGGCAATGCATCCAGCTCCAGTTGCAGCTTGTACGACATTTTGCGCGCTTTTTTAGCCGCTGGCGCTACACGCTCTGGCTCTAAATTCTTGTTCGGCTTCACTGTCGGCTCAGCAGGCTTCATCTGTTGCCGTAACGCCTGCAGATCGGCGTAGCCTCCCACATACTCGGTGATCCGTCCATCCCCTTCAAAGAACCAGGAATGGGTCACAGTGTTGTCGATGAATCGGCGGTCGTGACTCACCAGCAGCAAGGTTGCCTGATACTCCGCCAGCAGATCTTCCAACAGCTCCAATGTTTCGATATCCAAATCATTGGTTGGTTCATCAAGAATCAATAAATTACAGGGCTTTAGAAACAATCGAGCCAGTAATAACCGATTTTTCTCGCCACCGGATAAAGCGCGTACCGGCGTTAGTGCCCGTTTCGGCTCAAACAGGAAATCTTGTAAATAGCCCAATACATGACGGCGACGACCGGCCACCTCGACTTCGCTCTTGCCTTCCGCCAGGTTATCCACCACTGTCTTATCCGGATCGAGCTGCTGGCGATATTGATCAAAGTAGGCGACATCCAGTTTGGTTCCGCATCGCAGAGTCCCCCGCTGTGGTGACAGATCGCCCAATAACAGCTTGATAAGCGTCGTCTTGCCGCACCCATTGGGGCCAATCAGCGCAATCTTGTCGCCACGTAACACCTGGAACGTAAAGTCCCGGATCAGCGTCCGGCCTTCAATGTCGTACCCCAGATTTTCCGCCTCGAATACCAACTTGCCCGAACGTTGCGCCTCATCCACCTGCAGCCGAGCATTCCCCTGGACTTCACGACGCGCTTGCCGCTCATTCCGCAGCGCCTTCAGCGCGCGGACACGCCCTTCGTTGCGAGTGCGACGAGCCTTGATCCCTTGACGGATCCAGGCCTCTTCCTGAGCCAACTTCTTATCAAACTCGGCCTGCTGCAAACTTTCGACACGCAGCGCTTCTTCCTTACCTTCCAGATATTGATCGTAATTGCCGGGCCAGGAGCTAACCTGACCGCGGTCCAGATCGACAATCCGGGTCGCCAGTGCATGAATAAATTCCCGATCGTGGCTGATAAAGACAATAGCGCCACGAAACTCCTTGAGAAATGACTCCAGCCAATCGATGGCTTCGATGTCCAGATGGTTGGTCGGTTCGTCCAGCAACAGCAGATCCGGATCGCCTGCCAGCGCCCGAGCAAAGGCCACCTTACGCAACCAGCCGCCCGACAGTTGCTGCAGTGACGCTTCAGGATCCAGTTTCAGCATGCTCAACACCTGGCGGATCCGTATATCGAACTGCCAGCCGTTGAGGTGATCCAGCTCCTCCTGCAGGCGACTCAGCAGCCGAATGTTCTGCTCGCTGGGATCATGGGCGACGGCTATGGATTGCACATGATAGCGCTGTAACAAGTTACCTACACCGCTCAATCCATTGGCCACATAATCAAAAACACTCTCCTGGGAGCTCTGCGGTGGATCTTGCTCCAGACGAGCAATCTTCAGATCCTGCAGATGAATACGCCGACCATCATCCAGAGGCAGGTCACCCGCGATGACCTTCAGCAGAGTCGATTTACCGGCGCCATTGCGCCCGACCAGACACAGGCGCTCACCCGGCTCGATCTGCAAGTCGACATGGTCAAGCAGCGGTGCATCACTGTAGGAAAGATAAGCTTGATGCAGGGAAAAAATCGCCATGTTTACATCTCGTTACGAAAAAGTGCTTAGCGAGCATGAACCATTAAAACACTGGGCCAGCCTCTCGCCACCGAAAAAAGCTCGCCGGCTCGACAAGGAGAGCTTCCTTATCGACCCAGCCACACCGGTTACGCGGATGCCTCATCGCCGTGATGAATGAGCCAGCAATTATGGATATGAACATTACGGGCAAAATCTTTGGGACGGGTCTGCTCGCTGATATTGGTGGCTTGCAGCCCTAACGCCGCTAGCCCTTCCAGATCCATCTTGAAGTGACGCTTGTTATTGGAGAAAACAAGAGTGCCGCCCGGCGCCAGTAACCGTTTCAGATCCTGCATCAAGCGCAGGTGGTCACGCTGCACATCAAAGCTCTCGTCCATCCGTTTGGAATTGGAGAACGTCGGCGGATCGATGAAGATCAGATCGAACTCTTCATCACATTCTGCCAGCCACTTCAGGCAATCGGCTTGTTCAAAATGGTGCCGGGAATTGAGCAAACCATTGTGTTCCAGATTGTCGCGCGCCCAGTTCAAATAGGTACGAGACATATCCACCGTGGTGGTAAACCGGGCGCCCCCCAGGGCAGCGTGCACTGTGGCTGAACCTGTATAGGCAAACAGATTCAGGAACCGCTTATCCTTGGCCATCTGCCCGAGCATGCGGCGGGTCAAGCGATGATCGAGAAACAGCCCGGTATCCAGGTAATCCTGCAGGTTGACCAGCAGCTTGGCACCATATTCATGAACCTCCAGCATCTGCCCCTGCTCGGCCAGCTTCTGGTATTGCTGTTCGCCCTTCTGCCGCTCTCGAACCTTGAGTATCAGATTGGCGCCCGGCACGCCAGTGACGGCGATGGTGGCCTGCACCATATCCAACAGGCGCTGCCGCGCGACGGCCTCAGGGATCGACTTGGGTGCCGCATATTCTTGCACGACCAGATAATCGCCATAACGGTCGATGGCGGCGTTGTAGTCCGGCAGATCCGCATCATACAGACGATACGCATCCAATCCTTCCTGCTTGGCCCACTTTTCCAGTGCCTTGATATTCTTGCGCAGACGGTTAGCGAAATCTTCCGC
Source organism: Pseudaeromonas sp. HNCC25DJ182 (assembly GCF_055413365.1). Lineage (NCBI taxonomy): Bacteria > Pseudomonadati > Pseudomonadota > Gammaproteobacteria > Aeromonadales > Aeromonadaceae > Pseudaeromonas > Pseudaeromonas sp. HNCC25DJ182. The sequence goes on from NZ_JBVAYG010000004.1 coordinate 188,736, forward strand.
CACCATCTTGGTCGAAGCCACTGAGTCTTCGGCGATCTGGTAGTTGCGCAACTGGCACTCCAGTGCACCGTTGAACAAGCGATATTGCTTCTCGGCGCGTAAACGCAGGCAGCTGAGCAAATCGGGGGAAGAAGACAGCACAGAGACGCGCCAGCCCTGGAATCCCTGACGCAAGGATTGTCCCAGCTCCTGATACAGCTTGAGCAACTCGGGGAACTCCCCCAGACGCTCGCCATAGGGCGGGTTGGTCACCACAAAGCCGCGTTCACCAGGCCACGGGTTTTGCATCCGGGCCACATCTTGTTCTTCAAAGCGAATGAGGTCGCCCAGTCCTGCAGCTCGCGCATTGTCGCGAGCACGATTGAGCACCCGGAAGTCACTGTCTCGGCCCAGAAATTTCAAACCGGTACTCTTGTTCATACCCCGTTTGGCGCGAACGCGGGCTTCGGCCAGCACAGATTGCCACAAAGGCTCATCGTGCAGTTTCAGCTCTGTCAGCCCAAAGCGATCGCGGAGCAGACCCGGCGCCATATCGGTCGCCATCATGGCCGCCTCAATCAGCAAGGTACCCGAACCACACATGGGATCCAGCAAGGGTTCCTGCTGCCAACCCGCACGCAGCAACATGGCGGCTGCCAGGTTCTCTTTGAGGGGCGCATCACCGGTACCGGCCCGATAACCGCGCTGATGCAATGCCGGGCCGGACAAATCCAGCGCCACGCTGGCCTCTTCACGCTTCAGGTGAACTTGAATGCGCACATCCGGCTCACGCTTATCAATATTGGGTCGCACCCCTTCCCGCTTGCTGAAACGATCGACAATGGCATCCTTGACCTTCAAGGCACCATATTGAGTGTTCCGGATCGAATCAGAGGTGCCGGAGAAATCAACCGCCAGGGTCTGATGGGGGGAAAAATAGTTTTCCCACGGAATATTGCTGATCCCCAGATAGAGATCCATGTCGTCCCGGACGCCGAAACTGACCAATGACAGCATGATCCGGGAAGCAAGGCGGCTCCACAGGCAGGCGCGATACGCGGTTTCCAAGGAGCCGCTGAAGGAGACCCCCGCCACTGTCTCTTTGACGCTTTCCGCGCCCAGTTGGGTAAGCTCTGCGGCCAGTAGGGATTCGAGTCCTTTGGGACATGTTGCAAAAAAATCAGTCATGAATAGCTTTCGGACACCAGCAATAAAGGTCGCACATTATAGCGCAACTCCAGAGCCGGTTCCTTCCCTTCGAGTGAAAAAGCCCGTCAGGATCGGTAAGCTTTGTGCTTCCATCGTCGAGATAATGCTTGCACCCTCACCGGCAAGTCTCTACTATGCGCTCCACACAGACGCGGGGTGGAGCAGCATGGTAGCTCGTCGGGCTCATAACCCGAAGGTCGTAGGTTCAAATCCTGCCCCCGCAACCAGATTAAAAAAAGGCCGTACATCACCATGTACGGCCTTTTTGTTAGCTGAGTTCTGCTCTCGGTGGCCACTAGGCTATCAAGCACGTCCCGACTGAACCGACAGACTCATCTCTCGACAGCGACCAACTCTCACCCGAATGCGTCCTCTGGCCTGTCGTCGTGACGAGTCGGAGCGTAATCAGGCCAGACGCAGCAACTGATTACTGACCGCGTGAAAGGGAATAATGCGGTTATTCATGACCTTGATGAAACTATGGGCGGAGAGGACTTTATCCTCGGCCAGCTGCATAGTCCCCTCTAGTAATAAACAAATCGAGGCATTATCGCCCGGTTCAACCACCAGAAAATCCCGATGCCCGGACTCGCAGACCAGGGTAACAACCTCGCCAAATAACGGCGCTTCATGCAGTAAATTGAATTCCCGGAAATACCAACTCTGTGGCATTTGCGGTTTGGCAAAACGGATCACCGCAATCGCATTAAGGACAATTTGGACCCGCTCGGCTTCGGAAAATGGCAACTCACCAATGCACTCCAGCAGATGATAATAATGGGAGGCATCATCCAGAGTGAATTGATGTGAACACTTTGCTTGTGAGGTTAACTGTTTGCTCCGGAACGCGGTCGTGAACTGCATACGATCCGACAGATCCAGCACCAGGCTGTCGGTTTTTTCATCGTAGTTCCATTGCCAGCTATCGTTCGGTACCAGGATCATGACCAAGCTCTTATGATGAATATGTGCGCAGGAGAATTTATATTCCATCTGCGCACATATTACAAACACTAGACCGGTAATTTGTGTCGTTTTATTTAATATTTTCGACGATGTCGCGAATTAATGCCGGGCCCTTATAAATAAAGCCGGAATAAATCTGTACCAGACTCGCACCTGCCGCAATCTTTTCCCGGGCCGCCAAGGCCGAATCAATACCGCCCACGCCAATGATCGGAATGGATCCTTTCAAGTGCCCCGCCAATTCACGGATCAATGCCGTGCTCTTGGCTTGTAATGGCCGACCGCTCAAACCACCCGCCTCCGCCGCATGAGGCATATCGAAGATCATCTCGCGATCCAGCGTGGTATTGGTCGCGATGACGCCGTCAATTTTATTCTTCATTAAAGATTGGGCTACTTGCTCTAATTCTTCGGCACTCAAATCAGGAGCAATCTTGACCGTTAAAGGAACGTATTTACCATGCAATTGAGCCAATTCCAGCTGACGCTGTTTCAGTGCCGCCAGCAATTCATCCAATGCCGCGCCATATTGCAGTTGGCGAAGACCCGGCGTATTCGGTGATGAAATATTGACCGCGATGTAACCAGCATAGGCATACACCTTGTCCATGCAGATCAGATAATCATCTTTGCCATTTTCCAACGGCGTATCTTTATTCTTACCGATATTGATACCGAGAATGCCTTTATAATTACTCTTTTTTACCTTCTCGATCAGATGATCCACACCCTTGTTATTAAAACCCATCCGATTAATGATCCCTTCGGCGGGTATTACTCGGAATAAACGAGGTTTGTCATTTCCCGGCTGTGGACGCGGAGTCACGGTACCGACTTCGATAAAGCCGAATCCCATGGCACCCAATGCATCAATCGCTTCGCCATCTTTATCCAATCCAGCGGCCAGACCAACCGGATTATCAAAGCGCAGGCCCATGACTTCGACCGGTCGCGAGGGTAATTGTTGGCGGAAAAATATATCCAGCGGAGTCCCACCCAATAAGGAAAGTTGCTTAATGCTTAATTCATGGGCCACTTCAGGATCCAGTTTGAACAGGAAATAGCGGGCAAGTTGATAAAACATAGAGGCTCCTTAGGGGTGAAAGTGGCGGTTGGTCCGTCGGCCATGTCATGCACACCCGGCCTGAAAACATCAGTCGCTCGGGCAGTAAAAAACGGCGCTAATGGTAAACGTTCTGCGGAGTCAATGCATCCGCTTCGGGATCAACCAATCCGCTCCAGATCAATAAAGCGATGGTTTTCATCCGTCTGCAAGCGAAAACGGCCATAAACGCCGCTGTGACCGATAAAACGGCGCAGATGCTGGGCCGAGAGCTCAATCCGCAACCCCTGCTCACTCAATACCGATAAGCGCTTGGCATCTCCGCGGTACAGAGCGAGTAGCTGTTCTGAGCTCAAACTCAAGCGAAAGGTGTAACTCGGCATTTCTATTCGATGGGGAGACCTTGGCCTCCCCGCCTCCATGGTTATTGCTCCAGAGCCCGGCTGACTTTTTCGTACAGATCACGCGCCAGATCCGGCAACGCGGCCAGTTGGCGCAGCTCGGCACGGATCAATGCCTTACGCCCCTCATCCAGACGTTTGAACTGGATCAAGGGCACGATCAGCCGCGCCGCGACCTGTGGATTAATGGTATTCAGCGCCAACAGAACTTCCATCAAGAAGCGATAACCCGAGCCATCAGCCGCGTGGAACCGTGAAGGATTGGCCGCACAGAAGGTGCCGACCAAGGCCCGCACCCGATTCGGATTCTGCAGACTGAATGCTGGATGACTCATCAAGTCCCGAACCTGCGCCAGAGTATCACCCTGGGTTCTGCAAGCCTGCAGGCGGAACCAATTATCCATCACCAATCCATCATGCTGCCATTGGCGCTCGAAGTCCTGCAACAACTCGGGCAAGACGGGCAAATCTGCGGCACTGGCAGCCTGCATCGCCGCCAGAGCATCGGTCATATTAGTGGCCCGTTGATATTGCTCGCCAGCCAGCTGGTTACCCAACTGTCGGTCCGCTCGCGCCAGATACCCCAGAGCCAGATTGGCTAATGCCCGTTTGGCCATGGCAGCAGCGTCGATACTATAAGCACCGGCCACCTGGTTGTGATGGAACACCTGCAGCCACTGCGGCTGCAAGACCTCGGCAATCTGTTGCAGCAGATGTTCACGCACCTGATGAATCGCATCGATATCCACCAGGCTAAACAGCTCGGCCAAGGAGGTCTCGCTGGGCAGGGTCAAGATTTCAGCGGCAAACGCCGGATCTAGGCTCTGGTCTTGCAGTACGCGCTGGAACGAATCCAGGAGTGCCTGCGGCTGCGGTAACACAGAGCCCGCGGTCATGGCGGCAACACCGGCAATGACATAGTTGTTGATCAACATCTGGCACGCATCCCAGCGGCAAAACTCATTGCGGGCGTGGGTGAGCAAGAAGCTGAGTTCATCATCGCGGTACGGATAATCGAGCTTCACCGGGGCAGAAAACTCCTGCAACAGGGCAACCACCGGCCGTGCCGCGACCTGCTCGAACACAAAGGTCTGTTCGGCCTGCATCACCTCCAGCAGTCCGGAATGCGCCTCACCTGCGAGCAACAAGGGGAGCTCACTGCCATCGGGCGCATAGAGTGCCACGCTCAGAGGAATATGCAGTGGCAGTTTTTCCTGTTGCTGTGCCGTCGGCGGCGTGGTTTGCTTCACATGCAAGCTGTAGCGCTGGCTGGAGGCATCATATTCATCGCGCACTATCAGCTCAGGTGTTCCCGCCTGAGAGTACCAGCGGCGGAATTGCTGCAGATCCCGGCCGGATGCGCTCTCCATCGCCTGGACAAATTGCTCGCAGGTCGCGGCCTGACCATCATGACGCTCGACGTAGAGACGCATACCGGCCTGGAACGCCGTTTCACCCAACAGGGTGTGCAGCATACGGATGACTTCCGAGCCCTTCTCGTACACGGTGACGGTGTAAAAATTGTTCATCTCGATGACCACATCCGGGCGGATCGGATGCGACATGGGACCGGCGTCTTCGGCAAACTGCGGACCACGGATCACCCGGACATTGTGGATCCGGTTCACGGCACGCGAGCCCAGATCCGAGGAGAACTCCTGATCCCGGAACACGGTCAACCCCTCTTTGAGGCTAAGCTGGAACCAGTCGCGACAGGTGATGCGGTTACCGGTCCAGTTGTGGAAGTATTCGTGACCGATCACCCGTTCAATGTCGAAATAGTCGCTATCGGTGGCCGAGGCCGGATTGGCCAGGACAAACTTGGAGTTGAAGATATTCAGCCCCTTATTTTCCATCGCCCCCATGTTGAAGAAATCCACCGCCACTATCATGTAGATGTCGAGATCATATTCCAGACCAAACCGTTGTTCGTCCCACGCCATCGCCCGTTTCAGACTCTGCATGGCATGTTCGGCCCGATCCAGGTTGCCCTTATCCACGAACAGCTCCAGCGCTACCCGCCGCTGACTGCGCGTGACAAACTCGTCGCGCAGCACATCAAAATCACCCGCGACCAGGGCAAACAGATAACAGGGCTTGGGGAACGGATCCTGCCAGCTGACCCAATGCCGACCATCCAGCAGATCACCTGCTGCGACCCGATTGCCATTGGAGAGCAGATAGGGATAGCGGGCCTTATCGGCGGTGATCCGGGTGGTGAATCGCGCCAACACATCGGGGCGATCCAGGTAATAGGTGATGCGCCGGAAGCCTTCAGCTTCACACTGGGTACAGAATGCACTCCCCGACTTGTATAAACCTTCCAGCGCGGTATTAGCCGCCGGATCAATGAGGGTTTCCACCGTCAGCACAAATTCGGCCGGCAGATCGGCAATTTCCAACTGTCCGGCTGATTGCAGGTAGCGAGAATAGGGGATGCCATCAACCGCCAGTGCGGTCAGAGTCAGTGATTCACCATCCAGGATCAGTGGCTCATTGTGCTGGCCATTGCGGCGAACACGGCTGATAGCAACTACCCGGGTTTGATGGTCATCGAGCTGAACATCCAGATCGATACTATCGATCCAGTAGTGGGGAGCCTGATAATCGAGGCGGTACTTTTCTTGCGAGGTAGCAACTTGATTCATGGTCTGATCCTGTAAGCGCGAGTATCGGCTAGAGAACTTCTCTCATTTACCCTAATTTTCTGGTGCCTCAACCAAATAGACAATCAAAAATTGCAGCGCTGTTAGTGTAAAGCAACAAAAAAGCGGCCAATGGCCGCTTTTTCTACTTGAGCATCTGCCGAAATCAACCTTGAAGCTGCTTGGCCAAATCTGCTGTGATATTCGCAGCTTCCTGCAAGTAGCCATCTGGAAACTCGAGGTCCGCCGGCAGATCAGCAAGTTTACTGATTTTCGGTTTCCCCATCCGAACCAAGCGTTCATTGGTACGTTGCAGTGACTTGGCATCCAGCTCATCACGCTCGCGGATCCGCTCTGCTTCGTTCAGCGAGATCACTTTCTTCTGCTTCTCTTGCTGATACCAGGCAATGTCTTCAGTGACGTAACGGAATTCGGGATCAGTGGCAACCCGAGCCGTGTGACGCTTTTCCAATTCAGGCAGTAAGGCCGTGAATTGGCCGACCGGTTGATAACTTGCAGGCTGGATCTTGTCCCAGGGCAAGGCATTGGGTTCGACACTCTCGCCGGTTTCACTGGAGTCAATCAACGACGGGAAATGAATGTCCGGCTCGACACCCTTATGCTGGGTACTGCCACCGTTGATGCGATAAAACTTGGCAATCGTGTATTGCACATTGCCCAGCTCTTTATCATAGAAGTCATAAATCTTCTTCAATGGTCGGTTCTGCTGCACGGTTCCCTTGCCAAAACTGGTATCACCGATCACCAAGGCCCGGCCATAGTCACTGAGCGCGGCCGAAAAAATTTCCGAAGCCGAGGCACTGTAACGATTAATCAACACGGTTAACGGACCAGAATAATAGCTGCGGTCATCATTATCCTCTTCGAGCGCAATGCGACCTATGCTGTCGCGAACTTGCACCACAGGACCGCTTTTGATAAACAAACCGGTCAGATCGGTCGCTTCAGACAAGGCGCCACCGCCGTTATCGCGCAAGTCGATGAGAATGCCATCCACTTTTTGCTTTTTCAGCTTATCGAGTTCCTTGATCACATCCAGATGCAGGTTGTTATAAAAACTGCGGATGTTAATCACGCCAATTTTTTTACCTTGTGCCTCAATCACCGAAGACTTGGCGGCACGATCTTCCAGACGGACTTCATCCCGTTGCAACTCGACCACTTGCGACTGCCGTGCGGCACCTTCGCCGCGCTGGATCTCCAGTCTGACCTTAGTCCCTTTCGGGCCTTTGATCAGATCGACTACTTCATCCAACCGCCAGCCGATGATGTCCTGCATTTTGCCAGCATCTTGTGCCACGCCGGTGATTTTATCCTCCGGCTTGAGCTGCTTGGACTTGTCGGCCGGACCACCGGGTACCAATGAGCGCACCACAGTGAAATCATCATCGGCCTGCAATACGGCACCAATGCCCTCCAGCGACAGATTCATTTCGCTGTTGAAACGATCCGCCTCGCGGGGGGATAAATAGCTGGTATGGGGATCGATGGAGCGAGCAAACGCATTCTCGAAGGTCATGAATGCATCTTCGCTTTCGCTCTGGGAAAGACGCTTGATCGCCGTCTGATAACGCTTGGCCAGCAAGGTTTTGATCTCGCTCTCTTTCTTGCCCGCCAGTTTCAGACTCAAAGCATCAAATTTGACACGTTGCCGCCAAAGCTCATCCAATTCGGCCGTCGTTTTCGGCCAGCTGGCTGACTTGCGATCGAACTGATAAGCGTCTTGTTGCGTGAAATCAAACGGAGCATCCAACAGGCGCAACGCATAGCTCAAACGCTCGTAACGCCGTTGGATGCTCTGATTGTAAATATGATAAACAGCCGAGAGTTCGCCCTTATCCAAGCCATTGAGCAATGTCTTGCGATATGTTTCGAAACCATCGATATCACTCTGCAAAAACAGATTCCGGCTGTAATCCAGACTCTCCAGATAGAGGTCAAACACTTTCTTGGAGAAGGCGTCATCCAGCTGGATCTGCTTGTAATGGCTATGGGTAAAAAAAGCCGCGATGCGCTTGCTGGCGATGGCGTGTTGTTCTTCCTGCGCCAGTTTTGGCAGCTCCGTCGCTTTAATTGTCGGCGCAATGGCCAGAGCCAAGCCTGAGTGGACTAATGCCACACTCAGCAGAGATGCACGAATCAAATGGTTTCTCAAATGCGCCTCTCCTAGAGAACGATACGGTCGACTTTGACGCGCACGACCATGCCGGTAGCCAGCTGAACCTGAATGTCTTCTTTAACGACTTCACGGATGATGGCAGGTACTGGTGACTTACCCACGACAACCTTCACCGCCTGACCAACTGTCAGTTGGCTGGGATCCACTTTTGGCTTGGCGGGACGACGGGGTTTAGCTGATTTTTCAGCTTTCTCACCTTCCGGGCGGCGACGAGAAGCAAAGACCTTGTCCTTACTCTCTTTCAACGCCTGTTTGGCATGAGTGACGTGTTCTTCGGTCAGGACACCACATTCATTACCATCCAGATCCACCCGAATAGCGCCCGCTTTAACACCGTGCAGATAACGCCAGCTGGATGTGTATTGACGGAGCGCGGAACGAAGCAGCGTTTTGGATATTTTTTCATCATCAGCCAAGCGTGCGGCCAAATCCTGGAAAATACCGATCTTGAGGGGTCTGGCTTCACCGTCTGAAATAAAACAGGCAGGGAATAGTTCACAGAGGTATGCAATCAGCTCTTTGCTGTTTTTGAGTTTTTCGTTGTTTTCCATGTAAAACCTTGGATAAAAAAGGGCGAAGCCCCAAGTCAAATCAACCACCTATTATAAAGGTGCCGAACTCAATTACGAGCACGTTACCCATTCCAACGCAAATTTTCCAGCGCTGTCGCAACTCTCTCCAGACCAATCTGGTCTTCAGCATCAAATCGATCAAAAAGCGGGCTGTCAATATCCAGCACGGCGACAATCTTTCCGTGGTGAAAAATCGGTAGCACGATTTCAGAATTGCTGGCCCCATCACAGGCGATGTGACCGGCAAACGCATGCACATCCGCCACTCGCTGTGTTTGAGCCGTTGCGACCGCAGTACCACACACGCCCTTGCCAACCGGGATACGGATACAAGCCGGCTTACCCTGAAAGGGTCCCAGCACTAATTCATCGGATGATCGCAGCAGGTAAAAGCCGACCCAGTTCAAATCACTCAACGCCAGGTTCAGCAAGGCACTGATATTGGACAGATTGGCGATCAGATCCGGCTCACCCTCGACCAAGCCGGTCAATTGCGCCAGCAGGGAATCATAAAAAGCAGTTTTTGCCATGTAGCACTCCTCAAGAAACGCTGGCTACCATAAACCCAGTGTATAACCGAGACAAGCCTGGTTCTTGGTTCGATTGGTAAATGAGTAAAAAGCGGCTACTTTTAAAAGGCGAGAGCGTTCATGTTTAGTGTGATTCATGAAGTTAGGGCTCATAGTGAGCCCATTCCCCTGAGCCAGGTACAAGGATCTAGTACCTGGTCTTTTTTTTAATAGGCGATCTTGGTCAGTGCCACACCTTGCTCAGTCAACCAGGCTTCATCGGCTGCCGGGATCTTGCTGTCGGTGATCACTCGACTGATCCGTCGGGTTGGCCCGATGGAGCCAGGATGAACACGACCAAACTTACTGGAATCGGTCAGTACGATGCATGGCTGGCCCTTGGCAATAATGCAATTGGCGACATCGGCTCGCATCATATTGCGGTTGGTAAAGCCGGTATCAACATGAAACCCATCCACGCCAATAAATGCCTTGCTGAAATGGACCTGCTCGATACAAAGACGCGTCAGAGGACCGACCAGACTCTCGCTGGATGATTGATATTGCCCCCCGAGGAGGATCACTTCGTTTCGGCTCTGCCGCAGTTGATGGGCAATATAGGAGCTGGAGGTAATAATCGCCACATCGCCGCGTTCCCCCAGCAGCTTGGCCAGCATCACGTTGGCACTGCCACCTTCAATCAGCACACTCTCGCCCGGCGCCACCAAACTGGCAGCAGCTTCAGCCAGATGCAGTTTGATCTTGCTGCGCGCCCAGATCCGATGTTGCGGATCATCGCTGTCCAATACAGTGGCAGCGCCATGAATTCGCTTGAGAAAACCCTGCTCTTCGAGATAATTCAGATCTTGACGAACCGTCACCTCTGAAACCCCAACCTGCTCGGCCAACTCGGCGACCGCCACACGTCCTTTCTCGTTAACCAGTTCCAGAATCACAGTGTGTCTAGGGTTCATTCCTGCTCTCTTAAGTTCTCTTTATTACATCAACCATCTTGTCCGAATCATGTTTTCTTCGGTCGAAATGAGCTCATATGGCTACATCGTACCCTAATCCGCGACGTACTTTATTCCAGCCCGGTCAAATAATCGAACCCCGGCACCATTAAAAAAAACAGCGTTACATGAATGGATCAGCGTGTTGAAAACATCAACTATCGGTTACGTTGGATATTGCACCATAAAAGTCCGTCTTCATCCACAGAAGCAAACGATTGCTCGTCGGTGTTGAAACGCTTGGCGCATTTTTATGAACTGGGTATCATGCGCCGGTCAAAACGCCCAAACCGGCCACAACCCCGAGGAGTCAATCATGTTCGGTACCCCCCATAGCCCCTCAGCAACTCGCGCCCTCTTACTTGGCTCCGGTGAGTTGGGTAAAGAGGTTGCCATCGAATTGCAACGCCTTGGCGTGGAAGTCATCGCCGTGGATCGGTATCCGAATGCTCCGGCCATGCAGGTTGCCCACCGCAGTCATGTGATCAACATGCTCGATGGCGTAGCGTTACGCCAGCTGATCGAACAGGAACAGCCCCATTTCATCATTCCGGAAATCGAAGCCATCGCCACCGAAACCTTGCAAGAGTTGGAAACCGAAGGCTTCAACGTGATACCCACGGCCAGAGCGACACGTTTAACCATGGATCGTGAAGGGATCCGCCGCTTGGCCGCCGAGACTCTGGGTTTGAGTACCTCGCCCTACCGCTTTGCAGACAATGAAGCCGACTATGAGGCCGCCATTCAGTTCGTGGGCCTACCTTGCGTGGTCAAGCCCGTGATGAGCTCCTCCGGCAAGGGGCAAAGCGTCGTCAGACGTGCCGAGCAAATCGTGCCAGCGTGGCAGTATGCGCAAGAAGGGGGGCGAGCAGGCCGCGGCAAAGTCATCGTAGAGGGTTTTGTGCCCTTTGATTACGAGATCACCCTGTTGACCGTCAGCGCCGTAGATGGCATCCATTTCTGTGCACCAATTGGTCACCGCCAGGAAGATGGCGACTACCGGGAATCCTGGCAGCCACAAGTGATGTCCGCCGAGGTTCTGGAAAAATCCAAGCACATTGCACGGGAAGTGGTCGCGGCATTGGGTGGCTATGGCCTCTTCGGTGTCGAGTTGTTTATCCGTGACAACGAGGTCTATTTCAGTGAAATCTCTCCTCGCCCCCATGACACCGGCATGGTGACGCTGATTTCTCAGGATCTCTCCGAGTTTGCACTCCACGCGCGAGCCATTCTGGGTTTACCGATTAGCCAGATCCAGCAGTATGGCCCATCGGCCTCAGCAGTCGTGCTTCGCGAAGGCGAGTCGACCGATATCCGTTTTGACGGCGTGGCGGATGCTTTGCGTCTGGTCCCGGGTGCACAGCTGCGGTTATTCGGTAAGCCAGAAATTCACGGCCGCCGCCGCCTTGGCGTCGCCTTGGTCCGTGCTGAAAACACTGACATCGCAGTGACCCAAGCCATTGAGGTGGCTGCGGCTATTCAGGTCAAGTTTTAATACGCCATCTTTAATAAGCATTGTGGTGTAACGACCCACACGGTCGTTACACCACAATATCATCACCACGCCTTCAACTCTCCCCTCTATCCTCAGCCATCATCCCTTGTTACCCTTTGCCGGACAAATCTGCTCAACCGACCGTTCAGCAGGCATGATTGATATCCCTCTATCGTCAAGCAGGAGCTTCTATGCTTTGGTTCATATTGGTCGCACTGATACTCTTCAGCGTTGCGGTATTTTCAGCTTATTTTCATGCTCATACCGCCACCGGCTGTCGAAGCGTTCGTCTGAATCGCGGCGCCTTACTGCTGATATCGGTGGTGAGTTTTGCCAGCTTTTATCCGCTGCTGATTGTTTATTTTCGGCTCTACCCGGTCAGTTCACCCAATCACTTCACCCTGACCCTCAGTACCATGATGCTGGTATTGGTGGGTTTACTCATCAGCTGGTTTCCGAAGCGATTGGTTAATCTGCACACTCAGGGCTGGCGGCGTAAGCAGGTCTTGTTGCGCACAGGTTTGCTGCTGTGTTGCAGCTTTAGTAGTGGCTGGCTATTACGTGCCGATATGGCCTCCGGAAGTCTCTTATCCTGGTGGAGTCCACTATTTCTGCTGCTTTTTGTCACCGAAGCCTTTTGCTTCTGGGAGCTGCTGTTGCAGATCCCGGCACAGCTGCACAATCGCAGATTAGCCGAACAAAACCGCCAAGAATCAACTTCTGGCGATCTGTCATCTAGCGGAGAATAGCTATGTTTTCTTTAACGCGATTTGCCACCCTACCCGCCCCCATGCTGCTCAGCTTGGTCAATACCCAGTTGCGGGATCACTTCTCCTCTCTGGAGGAGTTAGTGCGCTATCACGATATCGATGCCGCTGAACTGATCGACCATCTGGCCGCCGCGAATTTCCATTATATTGCCGGGCAAAATCAATTCAAATCAGGCTAGCACCCGCTCGATTTCCCCATAAAAAAACGCCCGTCATCAAGACGGGCGTTTTTATGCGGTCAACAGATCACGATTGGGTGATTATTTGTTGCCGTGAGGTTTGACCGCCTGGTTCGCGTGACGATCCGGTGCGCGTTGCGGCGCACGACGACCACCATCCGCAGCCGGTTTGCCGCCGCGCGCACCATTACCAGCACCCGCCGGAGCTGAACGCTTCTGCCCTTCCCCTGGCCGACCATTTTGCCGCGGTTGTCCCGGACGGCCAGAGCGCGCTGGACGTCCTTCTTGCTCCTGACCTTTTCGTACCGGTTGGCCAGTGCCTTGCTCGATGGCACGCATAGTCTGAGCATCGGGCTCAAAACCGGCGATAATCTCCCGTGGCAACTCTTGCTTGGTCAAACGCTCGATACCACGCAGCAATTTGCCTTCATCCGCACTGACCAGGGAGATAGCATGACCCGCCGCGCCAGCCCGACCGGTACGGCCGATACGGTGTACATAATCTTCGGCCACGTTGGGCAGTTCAAAGTTGACGACCTGCGGCAACTTGTCGATATCCAGGCCGCGCGCCGCAATGTCGGTAGCCACCAGTACCCGCACATCACCACTCTTGAAACCAGCCAAAGCCTTGGTTCGGGCGCCCTGGCTCTTGTTGCCATGGATAGCTGCAGCACTGATACCATCGCGCTCCAGGCGCTCAGCCAGGCGGTTGGCGATGTGTTTAGTTCGGGTAAAGACCAGCACCTGTTCCCAGTTATGGCTGCTGACCAGATGAGACAACAAGGCTGGCTTGTTGGCCTTATCCACCGGATGCACCAGTTGCTCGATGCGCTCGGCCGTACTATTGCGCGGCGCTACTTCGACCAGCAGTGGGTTATTCAACATACCTGTGGCCAATTCGCGGATTTCATCGGCAAAAGTGGCGGAGAACATCAGATTCTGACGCTTCTGCGGCAATAACTTCAGAATGCGCCGAATATCGTGAATGAAGCCCATATCGAGCATGCGATCCGCTTCATCCAGCACCAGAATTTCCAGTTCATCAAAACGCACCGCATTCTGGGAGTAGAGATCCAGCAAACGCCCCGGGCAAGCCACCAACACGTCCAGCCCCTTGCGCAACGCCATCATTTGCGGATTGATACCGACGCCACCGAACACCACGCTGTGACGCAATGGCAGGTGTTTACCATAGGTCGCCACGCTCTCGCCGACTTGCGCAGCCAGTTCACGGGTCGGGGTCAACACCAATGCCCGCACTCGGTTGGGCGAGACTTTCTTGCGAGGCCGATCTGGAGTCCCCATCAGACGTTGCAACATGGGCAAGGTAAAACCAGCGGTCTTACCGGTACCGGTCTGGGCCGCAGCCATCAAATCACGACCATCCAGTACGGCGGGGATCGCCTGTAACTGGATCGGAGATGGGGTTTCATAACCCTGCTCGGCAACGGCGCGCAGCAAGGATTCGGAAAGACCGAGGGAGGAAAAACTCATAACAACCTACTTGAGAGTAATAAGGCAGCTCCGCCCCGTGGACGGATGATGCCGGACAAAAGAGGAAGTCCGGCCCTTTCTGCGGAATGGATCCGGTGAGGAAGAGAAGACTTCAATCAACACAGTGGGGGGCTTGATTGGTCGCGCAACATAGGGCGCATTCAACCAGGCGCAGTATCAGCGAGGATACCCAGTGCGCGCGCAAGCTTACTCCCTTTGGCTTGGCGTGACGAGAAAAATGTGATCGTCTTCATTGTTTTGTCGTCAGCCCCAGGATCTCGCGACACATCAGCCCAGATGTGACAGCAACAACATAGTTACTGCTCCTGTGGATTTATCCTCTGAGTGATGGCCGAACAGGATCCCAAACAACACATCATCAGATCTAATCCCCATAAGGAGCTCACTCATGGAGCCGATCCCGCAGCCATGGCACGCACAAGACTACGACGCTATTTTGTCGACGCTAAAGAGCCATCCCGCAGGGTTGAGCCACGCCGAAGCGCAGTCGCGTTTGGCCACCCAGGGTCCCAACCGGTTGACACCGGCACCAGGAGTTCACTGGTGGCAACGCTTTGCCCGTCAATTCCATAATCTGTTGATCTATGTTCTGTTACTCGCTGCCCTCTTGAGCTGGCTGTCTGGACACTGGACCGATGGTCTGGTGATCCTGGCTGTCGTGATCATCAATGCTATCGTCGGTCTGATCCAGGAAGGAAAAGCCGAACACGCTCTGGCGGCTATCCGCCAGTTATTAAAAATTCGTTGCATGACGCTACGGGAGGGGCAACACCATCAGCTGGATGCCGAGCAACTGGTTACCGGGGATATTGTCTTGCTGGAGTCCGGAGATAAGGTTCCAGCCGATCTGCGGCTGATGGAAGTCATCAACCTATTGGTTCAGGAGAGTGCACTCACTGGCGAATCGCAGAGCATCAGTAAACAAGTTCAACCGCTACCAGCAGAAACTCCGTTGGCCGAGCGCACCAACATGCTGTATGCCGGAACCCTGATCACCCAAGGCCGCGCCAAAGCGGTGGTGGTCGCTACCGCCGATCACACCGAATTGGGACAGATCGGCCAAATGCTGCAGCACGTTGAACCCATGATGACACCATTACTGCAGCAACTGGAGAGGCTAGCGCGCCAACTCACCAGCTGGATCCTGATCCTGGCCGTTGCCACCTTTGCATTTGGCTGGCTGTGGCGCCACTACCCACTGGATCAACTCTTCATGGCCGCGGTCGGATTGGCGGTTGCCGCCATTCCAGAAGGACTCCCGGCCGTCATCACCATCACGCTGGCCATCGGAGTGCAACGGATGGCTAGCAGGAATGCCATCGTCCGCAGGCTCCCGGCGGTGGAAACCCTCGGGGCTGTCACCATCATCTGTAGCGATAAAACCGGCACTCTGACCCGGAACGAGATGACGGTGCAGCAAGTGGCGTTACCCGCTGAACAGATCACAGTGACCGGGGTTGGCTACTCGCCACAAGGTGAACTCAATAGCGCACACCTCTTATCCAATACCACGCCCCCAGGACTCATCGCCTCTCAGCCTCGGTACTTAGCGTCACCGTTCAAGGGAGATGCCCCAGACGCTCTTGGGTCGCTACTCGAAGCGGCCATATTATGTAACGATGCCCGTTTAGAAACCCAAGCCCAGGACGCCAAGCACCAGCATCAGCTCCACGGCGATCCGACCGAGGGAGCCCTGTTGGTGCTGGCAGCCAAAGCCGGAGTCGATGAGCAGCAGTTACGGGCTGCCAGTCCACGCCTAGCCGAATTGCCGTTTGAATCGACGATCGGCTATATGGCGACCCTCAACCAGCAACACAATGGCCAGCACCTGTTCATCAAGGGAGCACCGGAGCGGATCCTTCCACTGTGTGAGCCAACCGAAACGGACTCGATCCAGCCCCACGGTTGGCAACAACGCGCCGAAAGCATGGCCGCCCAAGGCCTGCGCATACTGGCTTTTGCCTCCTATCCAAACTTCACCCCCAGCACGCCTGTCGCAGGCCACCTTGCCAGCACCCAGCTCCCCAACCAAGGCTGGACCTTGTTAGGACTAGTCGGCATGGCCGATCCGGCCCGGGCAGAGGCTCGAGATGCGGTCGCCGAATGTCAGCATGCCGGGATCCGCATCCTGATGATCACTGGCGATCACGCCGTCACAGCCCGCGCCATCGGCCAGCAGCTGGGATTAGCGAAAGACCCGATCGTCATCACCGGCTCCGAGCTGGATCAACTCTCCGAACCCGAGTTAGCGCAGCGACTCAATCAGGCTCACATCATTGCTCGAGCAACACCAAGCCATAAACTACGTCTGATCAAGGCTCTGCAAGCGGCAGGCCATGTAACCGCCATGACGGGGGACGGGGTCAATGATGCACCGGCGCTCAAACGTGCGGATATTGGCGTGGCCATGGGGTTACATGGTACGGAAGCGGCGAAAGAAGCCGCCAGCATGGTGCTGGCCGATGATAATTTCGCCACTCTGCGTGATGCCGTGAGTGAGGGCCGCACCATCTATGAGAATCTGCGCAAAGCCCTAGTCTTTCTGCTACCAACCAATGGCGCCCAAGCGTTGGTGTTGCTGTCGGCCATCCTGCTGGGGATTGCCTTACCCATCACCCCGGTGCAGATCCTCTGGGTCAATATGGTCAGCGCTATCACCCTCTCGTTACCCCTGGCATTTGAAAAACCCTATCGGGCCCTGATGTTACGACCGCCTCGCCGCGCAGATGAGGCGCTACTATCTCCACAGCTCTGGTTACTGATCATTATCAGCGCGCTCCTGATGAGTGTGCTGACGCTGGGGATCTACCACTGGACTGTGCTGCAAGGCGTGGCCCTCGCCACCAGTCGCACAGTGGCGATCAATACACTGATCGCGGCGGAAATGCTCTTCCTGATCAATTGCCGCCAATTAGAAGCCCATACTTTCCACTGGCGGGCCTGGTCCGGCAATCATCTCGTGTGGTGGGCCATTGGCACCCTGCTACTGCTGCAAGGCGTGCAAACCTATGTCCCGCTCATGAATCAATTATTCGGCACAACCCCACTATCCTGGACACTCTGGATCTCTATTTTCTTGGCGGCATGCGCTTACTACCTGGCGATCGAGGGGGTGAAATGGTTATTCAGACGGCTCAACTCGGCGGCACAGACTGGCGAGGCTTGAGCCATAGCGACGCAGCCGATACACTGCGCCCGGCTAATTCAAGCCATTCTCGTCAATCAGCAAGGTTTTTATGTCCGCAGCATCTGCCCCTATTCCACTCGAGATCGCCATCATTGGTGGTGGTCCCGCCGGCTTGATGGCCGCCGATCACCTCAGCGCCCGGGGATACAGCGTCGATCTGTTCGATGCCATGCCGTCGGTGGGGCGAAAGTTCCTGCAGGCAGGAAAGGGTGGCATGAACCTGACCCACGCCGAGCCTTTTGCCGAGTTTGTGCAACGCTACGGCGATGCCGCAAGCTGGATCCGGCCTTTACTGGCCGATTTTGGTGCCGAACAGTTACGGCAGTGGGCAGTGGGACTCGGCTTTGAAACCTTTGTTGGCTCCTCGGGCCGAGTCTTCCCGACCGATATGAAAGCGGCTCCCCTGCTGCGAGCCTGGCTGCAACGCCTGCGTGAGCAAGGGGTCAGGTTTCACGTTCGCCATCAATGGCAGGGAGCTCTAGACAAAGATCGGCTGAGTTTTATCACCCCAGAGGGTATTCAGAACTATCAGGCGCGGGCTGTGTTATTTGCCTTGGGCGGGGCCAGCTGGCCACGCCTGGGATCAACCGGTGCCTGGGTTGCCCCTTTTAGCGCACATGGCATTGCGGTGATGCCCTTGAAACCGAGTAATTGCGGCTTCGAAATGGCCTGGAGCGAGCATTTCCGTGACAAATTTGCTGGCGCACCGCTCAAGAGCATAGTGTTAAGTCATACCAATGCGGCCGGAGAGCTGATCACGCGTCAAGGCGAATGTGTGATCACCCAGCATGGCATGGAAGGCAGCCTGCTCTACCCCTTTACTCCCGCCTTGCGTCACGAGCTGGAGCAAAACGGCAGCGCCTGTTTCTATCTGGATCTGCTACCGGGGCGTTCCTTGGCGCGGGTTGAGCAGGAGCTGCGCCAGCCGCGAGGCTCCAAATCAATGGCTAATCACCTACGAAGCCGCTTGAGCCTTGAAGGTGCAAAGGCTGGGTTATTGCGTGAATGTACCAGTGCCGAGGTGTTTGCCGATCCCACATTGCTGGCGGCCCACATCAAGGCGTTGCCTATTCATGTCCGTGCCACGCGGCCGATTGATGAGGCCATCAGCAGTGCCGGCGGCGTAGAACTCAATCACTTGACCGACCAGCTGATGTTGGCGAATGAGCCTGGCGTCTTCTGCGCCGGTGAAATGCTGGATTGGGAAGCACCGACCGGAGGTTATTTGCTAACCGCATGCTTCTCCACCGGCTTGCGCGCCGCGTTAGGGATCGAGCAGTGGCTGCAACACCGTCCGACCGCCTGAGTCGTCAAGTTGTCATACTGATCGGCCATGATCAGTACAGGCTGATCTGACAGATCCCGATACCCTGATCGCTTATTGACAAGTTACTCGATCCAGGTCGCAAAAGTGGGCCCCCGCAGGCTTGTGATTTTGACAGTGACGCCAATTTGTACAATAAAGATACGACTCAACCAAAAGAGGGATAACCAATGCAACGAATTGACTACCCACGCCTGAAAGACCAAGTGTTCGACGTGCTGGACAATTGTGGTTCTCCCTACCAGGAAACCAAGACCCTGTGTATCGACAATAAGCTGCCATTCGGCCTCCGCGAAGAGGAGATGGTTTCTCTGGCGATCAGTGAGTACCACGGTTGGCATTCAACCTCCCAGACCAGTTTCATGGGCTAACCTGCCCGCTCCTTTCATCGTGTTGAATGTATGAAGAGGCCGCGGCCTCTTCTTTTTTTGTCCGTGATCCAGACTCTCATCCAGTTCTATTGTCGGTCGATGATGCAGTGCTCCGCGCTCAGGATCGGCAGAGCCAGTCGGTCGTGTTAGAATCAACGCCCAATGTCTGTCGGTTTCTGACCCCAAACGCGCACCATGAACTCAGAGCAGAAACCCTTAACCTGTAGACGAGCAACCGCCGTGAATAACAGCCCACAGCCCACATTCTACTTCCACGATTACGAAACCTTCGGCATCCACCCGGGACGGGATCGCCCGGCACAGTTTGCTGGCATCCGGACGGATGCCGAGCTCAATCCGATTGGCGAGCCACTGATGATCTACTGCCAGATGCCCGTGGATTACCTGCCCGATCCGGAAAGTTGCCTGATCACCGGGATCACTCCGCAAGTCGTCAATCAGAGTGGGCTGCCGGAAGCAGAGTTTATGGCGCGGATCCACGCCGAGTTCAGCCAGCCCGAGACCTGTATTTTGGGTTATAACAACATTCGTTTTGACGATGAATTTACCCGCTATGGCCTGTATCGGAACTATTTTGATCCCTATGCCTACAGCTGGCAGCATGGTAATTCACGCTGGGATCTGCTGGATGTGGTGCGCGCCTGTTATGCACTGCGTCCGGAGGGGATCAACTGGGTGTTTGACGAGGAGGGCAAACCGAGTTTTCGCCTCGAACTGCTGACCAAAGCCAACGGCATTGGCCATGAACAAGCTCATGATGCCCTCTCCGACGTCGATGCCACCATCCAGATCGCGAGGCTACTGCGCACCAAGCAGCCGAAACTATTCAACTACTTGTTCAGCATGCGCCAGAAAAACAAGGTCAAAACCCTGATCGATGTGATCGGCATGAAGCCACTGGTCCATGTCTCGGGCATGTTTTCGCCCTGGCAAGGCTGTGTCAGCTGGGTCTCGCCGGTGGCATGGCACCCGACCAATGCCAATGCGGTGATCGTGGTGGATCTGAACAAGGATGTCAGCCCGCTGATCACGCTCAGCGCAGAGCAAATTCGCGAACGTCTGTATACCAAGCGCGATGAGCTGGGTGATGAACTTCCCATCGGAATCAAGCTGGTGCATATCAACAAGTGCCCGGTTCTGGCCCCTGCGGCCACCTTGAGTGAGCAAAGGGCCGATGAGCTGGGCCTGGATCGGCAACAATGTCGCAAAAGCCTGAACCTGCTGCGCCAGCATCCCGAGATCCGGGAAAAACTCATCGAGGTGTTCGCTCCCTCACCGGAACATGAGGATCCGGTACAGCAAGAAGCAGAATTGCAGCTGTATGCCGGTTTCTTTCAGGATGGGGATAAAGCCACCATGGAGCTGGTACGCACCACCCCGCCCGAGCAACTGGCGGAACGTACCTTCGTTTTCAATGATGCCCGCTTGCAGCAGATGTTGTTCCGCTATCGCGCCAGGAATTACCCGTTGAGCCTATCGGCCAGCGAATTGGCGGTGTGGCAACGCCATTGTGCGGATTATCTGAATCAACATGCCGATCAGTATGTCTTCAAACTGGAGTTACTGTTGGAGCAGCATGCCCAGGATGCCCGCAAAATGGCGATCCTGAAGGCGCTGGCTCGTTATCTGCAGCAACTGTAAGTCCCGCCAGGCTTGGATAAAAAAGCCCGAAGCTTTGCTTCGGGCTTGTTCTCATCCGGCAGAATTAACACATCAGGCTTGGGTTTTCTCTTTTCCCAGCTCAACCAGCTTCTGGCTCAGTTCGCGGCGCTCTTTGGAGAGCTCGGCATTGATGATGACATATTCATCGACCCGATCTTCATAATCGCTCTTCATGCTGGCGATGATGGCCTGGATCTCTTCAACACTCATGCCCGGCTTGATGTAATCAGAAAGGTTTTCCAGCAACAGCACCCGCTTCTGGTTGTCACGGATCTTCTTCTCGTTATCGACGATTTCGCGCTTCAGCTTGTTTTTGCGACGAGACATACGCACATATTCCAGTACATCGGTAAAAGTTGATTTGCTTACTTGTTCCATAGTAACCCCATGAACGATTGTGGATGCGGCGAACACGGCACACCCTGGCGATTGGAAAGCTTTTCAATACTACGTTAGGAAACAGCACCTTGAGCCGGAATGTCCCTTACTTTACTGAGTTTTTTGCTGGATACAACCAGGGCGCCAGACCATCACGCCGCTGTCATCTACCACCATAGCAAAAATGGCACGGTAAGCATGTCATCGTTACCACAGCTTTGCGCAGTGTTACCTTTTGATACGCAATACAGCATCTAAACACGGCGTCCTGCCCCAGATCCGATATCAGCCTCTGCTTGCCTCGCGCCAGCAGACCCCTATAATTCAGCGCCAGCAATAGGCAAGAGCACAAGGGGAGCCTGATGAGTGAATTGAAGTTTCTGGCAGGATACCCGGCATCGATCCAAGCCCAGGTCCAAGCATTGATCTCGGCAGGCAAACTCACGGACTGGCTCACCCAGCGCTATGGGGGGCAAACCCACCTCATCAAGAGCGACAAGGCGTTGTATCAGTACACTATGGAGTTGAAAAATCAATATCTGCGCAGCTCAGCGCCGATCTCTAAAGTTGCATTTGATAGCAAGATCAATGTGATCCAACATGCCCTGGGTCTACACACCGCCATCTCCCGCGTTCAGGGTGGCAAGCTCAAAGCCAAGGCCGAAATCCAGATCGCCGCGCTTTTCAAGGAAGCACCGGCGCCATTTTTAAAGATGATCGTGGTCCACGAATTGGCTCATCTGCGCGAGAAGGAGCACAACAAGGCCTTCTATCAGCTGTGTGAACATATGACGGCCGACTACCACCAATTAGAGTTCGACTTGCGCCTGTATCTGACCCAACTGCAACTCTTTGGTCCACTCGCCTAATACGCCCATCCTTTCTGCTTCTCCGGATAGAGCCGGATAAATTCCAGATACAGCTCTCACGCCGAGGCATAAACTCCGCCCTACGCTTTGCAGCTTCGCCCTCGCCATCAATACTCATCAACAGACAGATCTGAACGCCATTACCCTGGCTACGGCAGGAGTTGCAGATGGATGAGACTCGCTATGTCATCGCGCTGGATCAAGGCACCACATCCTCCCGCGCCATGCTGTTTAATCACGATATTCAGGTCATCGCCAGCGCCCAGCGGGAGCTGACCCAGTACTACCCGCAACCAGGTTGGGTCGAGCAAGACCCCATGGAGATCTGGGCCAGCCAATCCTCCGTCCTGACCGAGGTCCTGGCCAAGGCCAATATCCATAATCAGCAGATTGCCGCCATCGGTATTAGTAACCAGCGGGAAACCGTGGTGGTCTGGGATAAAGAGACGGGCAAACCTGTCTATAACGCGATTGTCTGGCAATGTCGCCGCACCACAGCCCTGTGCGATGCGCTCAAGGCTCAAGGACATGAGCCCATGGTTCGTGAACGTACCGGCCTTCGTCTG
Organism: Pseudaeromonas sp. HNCC25DJ182; assembly: GCF_055413365.1. Lineage (NCBI taxonomy): Bacteria > Pseudomonadati > Pseudomonadota > Gammaproteobacteria > Aeromonadales > Aeromonadaceae > Pseudaeromonas > Pseudaeromonas sp. HNCC25DJ182. The sequence continues at coordinate 211,630 of NZ_JBVAYG010000004.1, forward strand.
GACCCCTATTTTTCCGCCAGCAAGTTGCGCTGGATCCTCGACCAGATCCCGGGGGCCCAGACCCGTGCAGAGCAAGGGCAACTGCTCTGCGGCACGGTTGATTGCTGGCTGCTGTGGAAAATGACCCAGGGTGAGGTGCATGCCACCGATCCGACCAACGCCAGCCGAACCCTGCTGTTTAACATTCACACCCAGCGCTGGGATCCGCAGTTGTTGCAACTCTTTGGCATACCGGCGGCCATGTTGCCTGAAGTCCGCCCCTCCTCCGGGATCTTCGGGCATACCCGTCGCGGCGGCGGTGCCGATATTCCCATTGCGGGTATGGCCGGTGATCAACAGGCCGCGCTATTTGGTCAGTTGGGTTTTGAGCCCGGGATTGCCAAGAACACCTATGGCACCGGTTGTTTCTTGTTGATGAATACCGGCACCACTCCCATTCACTCCCGGCATGGTCTACTGACGACCTTGGCTATCGGTCCACAAGGCTCGATTCACTACGCCCTGGAGGGCGCCATCTTCATGGGGGGAGCCACCATTCAATGGCTGCGGGATGAGCTCAGGTTGATCGATGATGCACGGGACAGCGGCTATTTCGCCAGTAAAGTCGAAGATACCGGCGGCGTCTATCTAGTCCCAGCCTTTGTCGGTCTGGGTGCCCCCTACTGGGCGCCGCACGCCCGAGGGATGCTGGTCGGTCTGACGCGGGGAACCAACCGCAACCATCTGATCCGCGCCGCGCTGGAAGCGATTGCCTATCAAAGCCGAGATGTTCTCGATGCCATGCAACAGGATGCCGGCATCACACTCCATCATCTGCGGGTCGATGGTGGTGCCGTCGCCAACGATTTCCTGTTGCAATTTCAGGCAGACATCATGGGCACCCCGGTGATTAGGCCTCGACAGATTGAAAGCTCGGCCCTCGGAGCCGCCTTTCTAGCTGGATTGGCCGTCGGATTCTGGGCCAGTACCGATGAACTGGCGAAGAAATTTGGTGTGGACAAGGAATTCAACCCGCAGTTGAGTGCGCAGCAACGCCAGGCGTTGTATCAGGGCTGGCAGGCCGCGATCCAGTGCGCTCGACAATGGCCCGAACCGGAGAGCACAGCGGAATAGGCGCGCTTCGGGTTTGACGGGAAGCGCGATGGCGACACACGTATGCCCTCGATGTCAGGAAAAACCAGCAAAAAAGCCGCCATTGGCG